>NZ_JAHLZB010000041.1:0-18491 GCF_025128255.1 Synechococcus sp. CS-205 | reverse complement strand
GCCAGCACTCTGAAAGACGTACATTGTCGAGCCAGGGAGTTCTTCTAAGCCAGAAATGGCTGATTGCACCCAATCCTAACCCGAGATTATCGCTGGAATCAACTGCCCTGCAATAGTTCTAGGTTTCTCAGCAAGCCCTAAATAGGACTTGAAGCGTCCATCAATTTTCTTTGATAGTTGAGCTGTATCGCTTCCAGAGCAAGACCTGGTACTTTTCTCCTCTGTGAGCCCGGCACCACTGGAAAATAATGTAGCGCAAAGAAGGGCAATTCCGAAGATCTGTTTGTTCATCTGAGTATTCTTTGGGTGGCAAGCCGAAGAGCGAAAGCGCAAAGCCAAGACCGAAATCTCTCCCAAGGTCGATTGGAGAGGTAGGCCTCCTGCAAGAGAGGTGAAGCATCTGCTTCAGCGGACCTTTAATAGTCGCCACCAAGGGGCGAACAGCTTCTCTTCGCATATCTTTACGCGGGCGGCATCGCCTTCCCTCTCCGCCACGCTCTGCTGGTGAGGAGGCCCCATCCACCAGCGGGTTCTTGAGCAGTTCATTGGAACCTGGCAGCCGTGCCCCACAGGGCCTCGATCTCCTGTCGCTGAACCGAGCAGGAAAATCGCTCCCAGAGGATGCCGTTGACGTCCACCGATGTCTCCATCGCCGTTGCGTCCGGTTCCTCCCAGCCGAGATGGCGCAGCTGGCCGGCTTCCCCAACGGGCACGACCCGGATCGAGACATTCAGCGCCGCGGTCCGCCAGAGCGCATAGATCCCTGGAACGACGCAGTCCGGCTCCAGCCCCAGCCGGGAGCTGTAGTCGGCAATGGAGGCTTCGATATCTGCGACGCCGAGAGCAAGATGAAGGCGACGATCCATCAGATGCGAATCTTGGCCTTGGATCCTCCCACCAGGCTGCTCTTCCTTCTTGGCGCCTCTGGCAACACAGAGATCTGGTGGCCAGTCGCTGAGCGGCTCAGGCACGGCGCTGAGCAGATCCATCAGGGCTGGCCGGGCTTCGGGGGCGAGCGGCAGGATTCGAGGGTGCAGGGATTCGACGACTTGCTTCAGCTCGTGCTCGCCCGCCTGGATCGAGCCACCGCCGTGATCACCCATCTGGTGATTCCTCCAGGCGGGATCCATGATCTCGTGAAGGAGAGAGCCGACGTGGTCGCGCCGCTGATCGATCGGCACATAAGCACTTGAGCATGGGCAAGTCCAGTTGCACCGACTGGAATCCGCTGGCCGGCGAGCACCACAGGTGGCGTTGGCTGGAGGGGACATCCGGGGCTGATCCTGCAGCCAGTTGGCACGCCAACGCTGGATGGCTGCCCTCACAAGCGGTTCCAGACAGAACCGCCTCGGAATCCTCTTAGGCCTGGTTGTGGTTCGACATCCAGTGCCGAAGGCCCGGTGGGGCCACCCCTCCAGCAACGGAGCTCTCATCTGCAGGCATGAACTTCGAGCATCAGCGCAACCTGGTGCGACTGCAGAGCTGGTCGACCAGGGCCCCGCTACAGTTCGATTCCTGCTTCGGTGATGGCTGGGATCTGTTCGACCCGCGCAACAACATGCCGCCAATTGCGCGAATGGTGATCCCCTGCACACGGGATGTGGCAGATGCGGCTCTGCCCACCAGCTTCAGCTCCTCGAAACTGGAATCCTTCCAGCTGTTCACGGCATGACCTATTGCGTGGCCGTTCTTCTGAAGAGCGGGATGGTGTTCGCCTCCGATTCACGCACCAATGCGGGTGTGGATGATTTCGCCAGCTTCTGCAAGATGACGGTGTTCGAGCGCCGTGGCGATCGGGTGTTGGTGCTGCTCAGCTCCGGCAGTCTGGCCGGAACTCAGGCCGTGATCAGCCTCCTGCGCCAACGGGCCGCCGAGGGCGATGGGTGCGCCAGCGTCTGGACGGCGCGCACGATGTTTGATGTGATGGTTCTGGTGTCGGACGTGATGCGGACAGTCGATCAGCGCGATGCTGCCTATCTGGAAGCCTCAGGGGGGGGATTCAACGCGTCCTTCCTGGTGGGTGGCCAGATCAGGGGCGAACCGCCGCGGCTGTTCCGGATGTATGCCGAGGGAAATTTCATCGAAGCCAGCGAGGAAACGCCGTTTCTACAAACCGGCGAGGCGAAGTATGGCAAGCCGATCATCGACCGCGTGATCCAGTCCGAGACTTCTCTGGCGGAAGCGGCCAAGTGCGTGCTGGTGTCGTTCGATTCCACCATGCGCAGCAACCTCTCTGTGGGAATGCCGATCGATCTGATCGCCTACGAGAGTGACAGCCTGGCCATCACCCACCGCCGCCGCTTCAGCGAGGGCGATGCCGAGTTCGCAGAACTGAGCACCGCCTGGAGCGTGGGCGTGCGCCAGGTGTTCCGGGAGTTGCCGGATGTGCGCTGGTAGGGCTGTTCCGCTGCCGGCGTCTGTCCTGAGGAGACGCGCGTCTGTCGTGAAGAAATGATGTGTGTCTCCATCCTCCGCAGACGTTGCCGGGATGGTGCCAAGCTCTAGGCTGAGTACGTTCTGATTGCGGATTCCTGGGACGTCGTTCTTTCAACGTCACCAAGGTCGTGATCTGCCATGGAGTGACCTGGACAGCATGTCAATAAGGGTTTCAGATTTGTTGATGAGGGCAGGTGCCCGGCGCGGGTTGTTCATGGCCGCCTGTGGGGGCATCCTTGCCCTGGCGGCTGCTGTTCCCGGCGCCAGGGCGGCCGAGGCTGACGCCATGGCGCTGCTCAAGGGAATGACCTCCTACGTGTCGGCTCAGCAAGAGTTGTCGTTCCGGTTCGACGCTGACCTGGAAGTCGTCACCTCCGATCAGCAGCGCCTCACCCTGGCCAGTTCAGGCTCGGTGTCGCTGGATCGCCCCGGTCGGATCCGGTTCAGCCGCTCCAGCGGTTTCGCCGATCTCGAATCGGTGTTCGATGGCTCCACCTTCACCCTGCTGGGCAAGAACGCCAACGTCTACATGCAGGTTCCGATCAAAGGATCGCTGGAGACCCTGGTGGATGAGCTCAAGGACAAGTACCGCCGCCCCCTTCCCGCGGCGGACTTGCTGCTGCCCAAGGCCTATGCCGAACTCACCGAAGGCGTCACCGATGTTAAGGACCTCGGCAGCGGGGTGGTCGGTGGCGTTGAATGCGATCATCTCGCCTTCCGCAAAAAGGATGTTGACTTCCAGATCTGGATTGCCCAGGGTGATCGCCCGTATCCCTGTCGCTATGTGATTACATCCAGAACAGTTCCTCGTTCTCCCCAATACAGTATCCAGGTCAGCGACTGGAAAACGGGATCAGCGGCCGTTGGTCAGAACTTCAGCTTTGTCCCGCCTGCAGGGGCCAGAGCTATCAGTCATGATGAGCTGAAGACGATCAAGTCCATGGGCGAATTGCCCAGCAACTACATTCTAAAAGGAAACCCATGATCAGTCTCCGCAAGTCAGCTGTCATCCTTGCCGCCATCGGTATGGCTGGCTCAGGGTCGCTGCAGATCCTGCCGGCCCAGCTCCTCAACGTCCTGGTCCCGCCGGCGCAGGCCCGGGTGGGCCGGCCGCTCACTCCCGTCAGCGTGGCTGGAGTCGGTCGGCGCACGGTGCGTCGCTGCGCGGTCGGCATTTACGACTGCTGAACCGAGGCGCCAGGGTCCTCCATGAGCCGCCCAGATCTTCCTCACCTTCCCGACTGGTCTGCTCTCCCCCCGGATCTGCGGCAACAGGTGCAGCAGTGCAATCCTGAAACCCAGTGGTTCTGGAAGGGGCTGGAAGACAGCGAAGGGTTGGAACTGCTGCTGATCACCATCCGGCATGCCCTCGCCGATTCCGGTCCGCCTCCGTGAGCGCGATCGATTCAGCCATGCATGCTCTATCGCATCGAGCAGTCGACCTTGCAGGCCCTGATGGCCGATCACCCGGAGATCGTTCAGGCCGTGATCAAAGAGCTTGCTCAGAGGTTGCGCGACACCACGGCTCCCTACGGGCTCAGTTGAGCGGGCGGCTGCCCCCGGAGCTGTCCTTCAGCGGCTGCTGGTTGACCCCTTGCCCTTGAAGCCACTCCACTCCGCCAGTTCCTCGATGGTGAGCAGGCCCTCACGCCGTTCGCCATTCAGATCCCAGGTGGGAAAGGCCCGGATCTTGGCTGTCTGGCAGCGCTCACGCCCGGCCTGGTCCTTGTCGCATTCCACGTAGGGCAGGCGTCGGCCCGCCTCCGTCCCGAACAGGTTCTTCTGGTGGAAGCAGTGGGGACACCACCAGGCGCCATAGAAGATCGCTCCCTGCTCTCGCAGGTGCTCCACCAGCGCCTTCTGCTCGGCGGTGGATGGGCTCACGGCTTCTCCGAGGCTGCCGGTGGTTCCGGCGCTGCCCGTGGTTCCCGCGCTGCCGCCACGGGCGATGGCCGGGTGACGGCTGCTGCCTGCTGCACCCACCAGCACCAGGCTCAGGGTCATCAGCGCCAGGGAGACCAACCGGGCGGGCAACTTCGGGCCGGTGGTGGCGTCAGGCATGGAACTCCCGGATTCAGTTGATCCGACGCTAAGGCTGCGTTCGGGCTTCCGCCCTTTTGCAAGCCTCCCTTTCGAGGCGATGGCTGGGACACTGGAACACTGATGCGCCCCCTCGCGACCCGATGAGCTTGCCGCGATGAGTGCCAACGGTTACCGCGACTACTTCAAGGTGCTGGGCGTCGAGCGCAGCGCCGATGCCGATGCCGTCAAGCGCTCGTTTCGCAAGCTGGCCCGCCAGTACCACCCGGATGTGAACCCAGGTGATGCCAGCGCGGAGGCGAAGTTCAAGGAGATCAGCGAGGCCTATGAAGTGCTCTCCGATCCCGACAAGCGCCGCCGCTATGAGCAGTTCGGCCAGTACTGGAGCCAGGCCGCCGGAGCTGCCGGCGGTCCTCCCGGCTTCGATGTGGATTTCGGCCGTTACGGCAACTTCGACGAGTTCATCAACGATCTGCTAGGCCGCTTCGGTGGGGCCCAGGCCGGCTCGGGATTCGGGGCAGGGCCCGGTGGGTTCGGCTTCTCCGGCGGCTTCCCCGGCGGCTTCGGTGGGCCGGCGGCTGGTCGCACCGGCGCGCTCAATCTGGATGCGGAAGCCACCATCAGCCTCAGCTTTGCCGAGGCCTTCCGTGGCTGCGAGCGCACCCTGGCGGTCAATGAGGAGCGGGTGCAGGTCCGCATCCCTGGCGGGGTGAGAAACGGCAGCCGTCTGCGGCTCAAAGGCAAGGGGAACCTGCAGCCCGGCACCGGCCGCCGCGGTGATCTCTACCTCAACCTTCAGCTTCAGGAGCATCCGATCTGGCGTCTGGATGGCGATCAGTTGCAGGCCGATCTGCCCCTCAGCCTCGACGAGCTGGCCCTAGGGGGCGAGGTGAGGGTGGCCACCCCCGACGGTGAAGCCACTGTGCAGGTGCCTTCCGGTGTGGCCCTGGGCCGCAGCCTACGCCTCAAGGGAAAAGGCTGGCCGGGCAAGGACGGCCGGGGTGATCTGCTGCTCAGCCTCACCCTCAAACTGCCGGAGCGTTTCAGTGAGACGGAGCAGCAGCTGCTGGAGAAGCTGCGCGAGGCTCGCAGCCTCGATCCGCGCCGGGAGTGGATGCGTGCTGCCCAGCTCTGATCAGAGGCCTCCAGCCTGAGACCACCCATCGACCCTTCACTTCTCTGTTTTTTTTAATCACTTGTGCCTGTCAATCACGCTTCTGTGCTGATTGTCGCAGTCAAGACTTGGCGCTGATTCTGATGTTCAGAATGGCCTGCATGCCTGGGCTTTAGGATTCCCTCAAGTGATTCGACTGCATGGAGCTGACCTATCGTCCGCGGCGCCTCCGCCGCACACCGGCGCTGCGGGCCATGGTGCGCGAGTTTCAGCTGAGTCCAGCGGATTTCATCCTGCCCTTGTTCGTTCATGAAGGGGCCAGCAACGAGCCGATCGGCGCCATGCCAGGCGCTTTTCGCTGGAGCCTCGAGGGGCTGGTGGAAGAGGTGGGCCGTGCCTGGGACCTCGGCATTCGCTGCGTGGTGCTCTTCCCGAAGGTGGCCGACGGCCTCAAGACCGAAGACGGGGCTGAATGCTTCAACGAAGGCGGTCTGATCCCCCGGGCGATCCGACGGCTCAAGCAGGACCATCCCGGTATGGCGATCATGACCGACGTCGCCCTCGACCCCTACTCCTGTGATGGCCACGACGGCATCGTCAGCGCCGAAGGCGAGGTGCTCAACGACGACACCGTGGCGATCCTCTGCCGCCAGGCCGTGGCCCAGGCCAGGGCAGGCGCCGATCTGATCGGCCCCAGCGACATGATGGACGGGCGAGTCGGCGCCATCCGCGAAGCCCTCGATGAAGAGGGATTCGAGCATGTGGGGATCATCAGCTACACCGCCAAGTACGCCTCCGCTTACTACGGCCCCTTCCGTGAAGCGCTGGATTCCGCCCCACGCGCGGATGCCGGTAAGCCCATCCCCAAGGACAAGAGCACCTACCAGATGGATCCGGCCAATGGCCGCGAATCCCTCACCGAAGCCCTGCTCGATGAACAGGAGGGGGCCGACATCCTGATGGTCAAACCCGGCCTGGCCTATCTCGATGTCATTCACCGCCTGCGCGGTGAAACCGAACTCCCCATCGCCGCCTACAACGTCAGTGGTGAGTACGCCATGGTCAAGGCGGCCGCCGAGCGCGGCTGGATCGACGAGCGGGCCGTGGTGCTGGAAACCCTGCTCTGTTTCAAGCGGGCCGGGGCTGATCTGATCCTCACCTATCACGCCTGTGAGGCGGCCAGCTGGCTGCGGGACGACTGATCCCGGCAGTGCAGAACGCTGCCGGACCAGCCCCGGTGGAGCCCACCGGCCGATCACAATGGCGCCAGCGACAGGAAACGGCCATGGCCGTGCAGCGACTGGGCCATGTGGCCGTGCGGGTCCAGGACATGGCCCGGGCCAAGGCCTTCTACGAGGGGCTCGGCCTGCGTCTGACCTGGGATGCCGATGACTGGGCCTACCTCCAGTCGCCCGACTCCGGCGACGGCATCGCCCTGCTTGCCCCCAGTTACCACCAGGCCGGCCCCCACTTCGCCTTCCACTTCGAGGACCGTGCCGGGGTGGATCAGGTCCATGCCCAGCTGGAGGCCTCAGGCCACCGGGTGGGCCCCATCCATGACCACCGCGACGGCACCGCCTCCTTCTATCTGCAGGATTCCGAGGGCAACTGGCTGGAGATGCTCTACGAGCCCCCCACCGGCATCGCCTCCAACACCGGCCGGGAGCCGGTGTGAACCCCCTCAACCCGACGGCGATCGCCGCCGAAGCCCTGGAGCTGCTCGAGTGGCAGCGGCTTGCACAGCACCTGGCCAGCTTCGCGAGCACCAGCGCGGGCAGCGCCCATTGCCTGGCCCTGCCCCTGGCGGCTGATCGCGCCGAGAGCCTGCGCCTGCTGGCCGAAACCAGCGAGCTGCTCGGCCTCGATGGCCTGATCGAGGGTGGCCTGAGCTTTCAGGGGGCCGCCGATCTCACCGGCACCTTGCGCCATTGCGCCAAGGGCGGCACCGCCACTGGCGAAGACCTGCTGGCGGTGGCCTCCACCCAGGCGGTGGCCCGCCGCCTGCGCCGGCAGATCGAGGCGCCCGAGCTGCGCCCCGTCTGCAGCCAGCTGATGCGTGATCTGCGCACCCTGCCGGAGCTGGAGCAGCGTCTGCGCTTCTGCCTGGAGGACGGCGGCAGGGTGGCCGATCGCGCCAGCCCCGAGCTGGCCGGCGTCCGTCAGCAGCTGGCCGGCCTGCGCCAGCAGCGCCGTGAGCGCCTCCAGGATCTGATGCGCCGCCAGGGGGCCTTGCTCCAGGACAACGTGATCGCCGAGCGCAATGGTCGCCCGGTGCTGGCGGTGAAGGTGACAGCCGCCTCCCAGCTGCCCGGCCTGGTGCACGACAGCTCCGCCTCCGGCAGCACCGTGTTCATTGAGCCGAAGGCGGTGATCGCGCTCGGCAACCAGATCCGCGAGCTGGAAGGGCGAGAGCGCCAGGAGGAATGGCGCGTGCTCCGGGGCCTCAGTGCCCTGGTGGCCGAGGAGGCGGACGCCTTCACCGAGCTGCACCGGGTGCTGGTGGCCCTCGATGCCGCCCTCGCCAGGGCCCGCTACGGCCAGTGGCTGGGCGCCGTGCGCCCGGAGCTGTCCGGTGACCCCCAGGCCCCATTCCTGCTGCGGGATCTGCGCCATCCCCTGCTGCTCTGGCAGGAGCGTCGCGGTGGGGAGGCCCCGGTGGTGCCGGTCACGGTCTCGGTGGGCACGGAGTTGCGGGTGGTGGCGATCACCGGCCCCAACACAGGCGGCAAGACCGTGACGCTCAAGAGCGTGGGCCTGGCGGCGCTGATGGCTCGGGCCGGTCTGTTCCTGCCCTGCACCGGCACCCCTCGCCTGCCCTGGTGCTCCCAGGTGCTGGCCGACATCGGCGATGAGCAGTCGTTGCAGCAGAACCTCTCCACCTTCAGCGGCCACGTGCGCCGCATCGCCCGCATCCTCGAGGCCCTCGACGCCACACCGTCGCCCGGCGCCACTCTGGTGTTGCTCGATGAGGTGGGTGCCGGCACCGATCCCACGGAGGGCACGGCCCTGGCGATCGCGCTGCTTCGCCACCTGGCCGACCGGGCCCGGCTCACCATCGCCACCACCCACTTCGGAGAGCTCAAGGCGCTCAAGTACGCCGACAGCCGTTTTGAGAACGCCTCGGTGGCCTTCGACAGCGACACCCTCTGCCCCACCTACCACTTGCAGTGGGGGATCCCCGGCCGCAGCAACGCCCTGGCCATCGCCACGCGCCTGGGGCTGGATCAGGCGGTGATCAGCGAGGCCAACGGCCTGCTGGCGCCCCGGGGCGAGGGTGAGCTCAACCAGGTGATCCGGGGTCTCGAAGACCAGCGCCGCCGCCAGCAGGAGGCGGCCGAGGAGGCGGCGGCGCTGCTGGCGAGCACCGAACTGCTGCATGAGGAACTGCTGCAGCGCTGGCAGCAGCAGCAGGAGCAGTCGGCGGAACTGCAGGAGCAGCGGCGGCAGGCCCTGGAGCACTCGATCCGCGATGGGCAGCAGGAGGTGCGTCGCATCATCCGTCGCCTGCGCCAGGGCGGCGGCGATGGTGAGAGGGCCCGCCAGGCCGGAGTGCGGCTGAGGCAGCTTCAGGTGGAGCACACGCCCCAGCCCCGGCGCCGGGCCCCCAGCGGCTGGCGGCCGGTGGTCGGGGAGCGCATCCGTCTGCTCTCCCTGGGCAAGCCAGCCCAGGTGCTGGCGATCAGCGCCGATGGCCGCGAACTGAGCGTGCGCTGCGGGGTGCTGAGGCTGCAGGTGGATCTCTCGGGCATCGAGAGCCTGCAGGGGGAGAAGCCAGCTCCGCCCGAGCCGGCTCAGCCCGTGATCGAGGTGCGCGCCAGTGGGCGCCACCTGGGTGGCTCAGGTCCCCAGGTGCGCAGCGAACGCAACACCGTCGATGTGCGCGGGATGCGGGTGCATGAGGCGGAAGCCGCTGTGGAGGAGCAGCTGCGCAACGCCAATGGGCCCCTCTGGGTGATCCATGGCATCGGCACCGGCAAGCTCAAGCGCGGGCTGCGCCAGTGGCTGGCCGGTGTGCCCTGGGTGGAGCGCGTCAGTGATGCCGAGCGAGGTGATGGTGGTCAGGGCTGCAGCGTGATCTGGCCGAAATGAGCAGCTGCTTCAGCTGAACTCCGGCAGCACAACCTGCAGCTCCTCCGGGTGCTCCCCGGAGCCACCCTTCGCCTCGGTGGGTTCGGGCATGGTCAGGGCGTCGCCGCTGGCCTCGAAGAAGCGCCATCCCAGTGGGTTGACCTCCAGGTGGATCGTCTGACCTGCTGCCAGGCGCTGGCCCGGGTCGGTTCGCACCTGAATCAGGTGGCTGCCCTCCAGCAGGCGACAGCTGATCAACAGTTCGTTGCCCAGGGCCTCGAGATGGGTCACCTCCGCGGGAAGGTTGCGGTTGGTGGCGGGCGCCAGCTTGAAGTGCTCCGCCCGCAGACCGGCCGTGAGGCTGCCGTGCGCCTCGCCGGCGGCGCGGGCTTCGAGGGCGTGGGCCATGTCCCCTTCCACCAGAAAGCGACGCCCAGAAAGCTGGACCTGATCATCTCCCACCTGCTGCACCGGCAGCAGGTTCATCGGCGGACTGCCGATGAACTGGGCCACGAACAGGTTGGAGGGATGGTCGTAAAGCTCCATCGGCGTCCCCAGCTGCTGCAGCCGTCCCTGGTTGAGCACGGCGATGCGATGACCCATCGTCATCGCCTCCACCTGGTCGTGGGTGACGTAGAGGGTGGTGATGCCCAGCTCCCGCTGGAGCGCCACGATCTGGGCCCGGGTGCCGGTGCGCAGCTTGGCGTCGAGGTTGCTGAGCGGTTCATCCATCAGGAAAACCTTCGGCTGGCGGGCGATGGCCCGGCCCAGGGCCACCCGTTGCTTCTGGCCTCCGGAAAGTTCCTTGGGCAGACGCTCGAGCAGGGGCGTCAGCTCCAGCTGCTCGGCCACGCCGCTGATGCGGGCCTCGATCCGCTGCTCCCGCTCTGACGGGATGCGCAGCCCGGCAGGCAGACGTCGCGTCAACCGGTAAATGCCATCCTTCAGCTGCTGGAGGGCACTGCGGGACCGGCTGCGGCGCAAGCCGAAGCCGATGTTGTCGGCCACGCTCAGATGGGGATAGAGGGCGTAGCTCTGGAACACCATCGCCACGTCCCGCTGGGCGGGGCGCAGGCCGCTCACGGCGCGCTCCCCCACCCGGATCTCACCGCTGCTGGGGGTCTCCAGGCCCGCCAGGATGCGCAGCAGGGTGCTCTTGCCGCAGCCCGATGGCCCCACCAGCACCAGAAATTCGCCGTCCTGGACCGTCAGATCCAGCTGCCGCAGCACCTCCACCGGCGCACCTCCACGCCGGGGAGGGAAGGTCTTGCTGACCTTCTCGAAGCGCACCTCAGCCAAGATCAGCCCTCTGACCGGCCGATCCTAGGGTTGGTGGCCAATCCGGCCCAGTCCCTGCGGTCTTCCCTTGCAGTTCATTGATCAAGCCCGCATCGCGGTCCAGGGAGGCCGGGGCGGAGATGGCATCGTCGCCTTCCGCCGTGAGAAGTACGTTCCGGCCGGTGGACCCTCCGGCGGTGATGGCGGCCACGGTGGCGCCGTGTGGCTCCAGGCGGATCCGAACCTGCAGACCCTGCTCGACTTCAAGTACAAGCGGCTGTTCGCAGCCCCGGAAGGCCGCCGGGGCGGGCCCAACCGCCGCAGTGGTGCCAGCGGCGACGACCTGGTGATCCTGGTGCCCTGTGGCACCGAGGTGCGCCTGCAGGACAGCGAGGAGCTGCTCGGTGATCTGACCGAACCGGGTGATCGGCTGCGGGTGGCGGCGGGGGGGCGCGGTGGCCTGGGAAATGCCCATTACCTCAGCAACCGCAACCGGGCGCCGGAGAAGTGCACCGAAGGCAAGGATGGTGAGGAGCGTCAGCTCCAACTGGAGCTCAAGCTGCTGGCCGAGGTGGGCATCATCGGGCTGCCCAATGCCGGCAAGAGCACCCTGATCAGCGTGCTCTCCGCCGCCAAGCCCAAGATCGCAGATTATCCCTTCACCACCCTGGTGCCCAACCTGGGGGTGGTGCGCCGCCCCAGTGGCGACGGAACGGTCTTTGCCGACATCCCCGGCCTGATTGCGGGTGCGGCACAGGGGGCCGGCCTGGGCCACGACTTCCTGCGCCACATCGAGCGCACCCGTCTGCTGGTGCACCTGGTGGATGCCTCCAGCGCCGATGTGACCAGCGACCTGGCGGTGGTGGAGGAGGAACTGGCGGCCTACGGCCACGGCCTCGATCAGCGTCCGAGGATCCTGGCCCTCAACAAAAGTGAGCTGCTGCCGCCCGATCAGCTCTCAGAGTCCCGCTCCGCCCTGACAGCGCTCTGGGACGGGGGCGAGGTGCTGTTGATCTCGGCGGCCACCAACAAGGGCCTCGACAGCCTGCTGGCGGAGGTCTGGCGGCAGCTTGGGATCCAGTGACCAAAAAAAGTTGAAGCCCCCCATGGGAATGGGGGGCTTGCTCAGGCGGCGCCAGGCCTGCCCTGATTCAGGCTGGGTTGATCAGTCGTCGTAGACCCGGCACTCGGGGGCTTCGGGGTTGAGATCGCAATAGACCTCGAGGGAATTCGGATCGTGGTCGTCCTCGGGATGGTGCGACTTGTATTCCTCGAGCGACTTGAGTTCGTCTTCGAGGTGACGCACCTTGGCTTCATTGCCGACGGCCTTGGCCGTTTCGATCTCGATCTGATCCTTGCGGATGTGCTCGTCGATGGAAGTCATAGGAAGGCCGGCCTTCGGCTACCGGAGCTTTTCGATCCCACCATACGGGCCCCCTCCCGTAGGCCGCGGGCAATGTGATCCTGCGCTGATCAAGCGCTCAGCTCGCTGAGCTCCAGCCAGCGCTCCTCGCCGTGCTCGATGCGCTCCAGCAGGGCGGCCAGGTCGTGGGTGAGGCTTTCCAGGCGGGAGTAGTCGCCGCCGGCACCCCCCGCCAGCTCCTCCTCCAGCTCTGCCCGCTGCGCCTCCCACTGCGGCAGCGACCGCTCCAGCTCCTCCAGTTCACGGCTCTGCTTGAAGCTGCGCCGCCTGGATGCCGGGGCTGGGGCCGCCGCTTTGGCTGCTGTTTCCGCGCTGGCCTTGGGCGGTGGGGAGGATGGCGCCGTTCCGGCTGCGGGCCCCGCCGCCGCCCTCTCCAGGTAGGCGCTGTAGTTGCCCTCGTAACGCCTGAGTTCCCCCGCCTCGAAGCAGAACAGCCGGTCCACGGTGCGGTCGAGGAAGTAGCGGTCGTGGGAGACCACCACCACGCAGCCCCGGAAGTCCTCCAGGAAGTCCTCCAGGACGGTGAGGGTGTGCACGTCCAGGTCGTTGGTGGGCTCATCGAGCAGCAGCACGTTGGGGGCGCTGATCAACAGCCGACAGAGGTAGAGCCGCCGCCGCTCCCCGCCGGAGAGGCGCCCGATCGGGCTGTGTTGCTGGGCGGGAGGGAACAGGAAGCGCTCCAGCAGCTGGGAGGCGCTGATGGCCACCCCGCCCAGTTCGATGCGGCTGGCTTCCTCCTGCACATAGTCGATCAGCTTGCGCTCCAGTCCACGGCCGCTGGCGAGTCCTTCCGCCTGCTGATCGAAGTAGGCCAGCCGCACCGTGCTCCCCAGCTCCAGGCGCCCCTCCTGGGCTTGGCGGCGACCGGCGATCAGATCCAGCAGGGTGGATTTCCCTGAACCGTTCGGACCGATGATTCCCACCCGGTCCTCGGGGCTGAAGTCGTAGCTGAAGTCGCGCAGCAAGGGTGTGCGCGCCCCAGCGGCCCCACCGCCGCGGTCGGCGCTCGGATCCGCCCAGACACTGAGGTGTTCTGCGCTGATCGCCTTCTTGCCGAGGCGGCGATGGGCGGCCACCAGGCTGAGCTGCCCCTTGCTCTGGCGTTTCGGGGCCTCCTGCATCGCTTCGATCCGCTGGATCCGGGCCTTCTGCTTGGTGCTGCGGGCCTGGGGACCGCGGCGCAGCCACTCCAGTTCCCGCCGCAGGGCTCCCTTGAACTTCGCGGCACTGGCGGCCTCGATCGCCTCCTCCTCCGCCTTGGTCTGCAGGTAGGTGGCGTAGTTGCCGGGATAGCTGCGGGCCACGCCCCGGTCCACCTCCACAATGCGGCGCGCCACCCGGTCGAGCACGTAGCGGTCGTGGGTGATCAGCACCAGGGCGCCGGGGAAGCGCTCCAGCTGCCCCTGCAGCCATTCGATGCAGAGGGCGTCGAGATGGTTGGTGGGTTCATCGAGCAGGAGCACATCGGGTTCGGCCACCAGGGCTGCGGCCAGGGCCAGCCGCTTGCGGAACCCCCCGGACAGGTCGCCCACCCGTCGGTGCACATCGCGAATGCCGAGGCGCTCGAGCACCTCGCGGCACTGCTGCTCCAGGCTCCAGGCGTTGGCCTGGTCCATGCGCTCCTGCAGGTCGCTCAGCTCCCCCAGCAGGGCCTGGTTCCCGGGGGCGTTCGCCACGTCCTGGCTCACCTCGGTGAAACGGCGCAGCAGCGCCATCTTCTCGCCGCTGTCCTCGAACACCTGCTCCAGCACGCTGCGCTCGGGATCCAGATCCGGTTCCTGGGCCACCATCACCACCTTCAACCGCCCGGAGCAGCGCCGCTCCCCTTCGCCCGGCGGCTCGAGGCCAGCCAGCAGGCGCAGCAGGGTTGACTTGCCGGCGCCATTGGGGCCGATCAGCCCGAGGCGGTCGCGCTCCTGCAGGTGCAGGTGGAGATCGTGGAAGAGGGTGCGAAGGCCAAAGTCCTTGCCGACCCCCACCAGGCTGATCAGGGTCACGCTCGCGAGGGAGGCCTCTGGCTCTCCAGGTAAGCAAAGACGCTCTTGTCGCCCACGTCGGCGGCGGCCTGCATCGGGAATTTGCGCAGGGTGAGGATCAGCAGCAGCGCCGCCTCGACGGCCAGCAGGATGAAGGTGGTGCGCCCATCGAGCAGGCCCACCAGGCGGCCCAGCAGGGCCAGCGGCAGCAGCAGGGTGACTCCGATCGCTTCCGGCCGCTGGAAGCAGAAGAATTCCTTGAAACCCACCCCAGCCAAGGCCGCGAAGAATGGCCCTACAGCCCAGATCCAGCGGGAGTCGCCCGCCAGGGTCTCGAGCATGGCGTCCGGTCCCTGGCGCAGGGCCAGGGCCAGGCCACCTGCACAGCCCAGCAGCCAGAACAGCTGCAGGGCCCGGTGCAGTGGACGCAGATAAATGTGAATCCAGCGCAGGGCCAGCCCCAGTCCGGCGGCCATCAGCACCAGCCAGGCCCAGAGACCCTGGCTGCCCCAGTTGGCCCACTGCAGCAGCAGGCCCGCCTGGGCCAGGGCCACCCCCAGCAGGGCCAGGCGGTAGCCGAGCACCTCGCGGCGGTCGAGAGCCGTGATCGTGAACGGTCCGTAGACGCCCTCGAACGACGGATCCTCGGGGCTGCCCTCGTGCCGGGTTTGATCGGTCATGGCTGGAGTCGCGCAGGAGCTGGGCCTGCCACCAGTGTGGCCAGATCCGCCCCCGCCGGAACGATTCCGGAGGGGTGCAGTGGAAAGAGGGCCCCGAAATAGTCGCGGCGCCAGGAGTCCGGGAAGCAGGTGGCGGCGACTCCGGGGAGGGCGTAGAGGCGGGCGCGCCAGGCCATCAGGGCCGGGAAAGTCCAGAGGGGGCGGCGGCTGCAACCGAACAGGGGGGCATAGACCAGCTCCAGCCGGATCAGGGTCGGAAACAGGACCACATCCGCCAGGGTGAGTTGATCGCCGCACAGCCATGGGCCTCCTTCCTCGAGGGCACTCTCCGCCGCCTCGAGGCTGGCGAACAGCTCGGATTCGGCCTGGTCATAGGCGGCCTGGTTGCGCGCGAAGCCGCAGCGGTAGACCCCATCGTTCACGGTTCCCTGCAGCCGTTCGCGCCAGCGGCCGTTGGCTTCCGCCTTGGCCTCGGGCAGCAGATCCGGAGCCCCCTCCGGGGCCGGCCAGCGATTGAGCAGCTCGATCAGCCGGGCGCTCTCGTTCACCAGGATCCGGCGGCCGGGGCGGTCGTAGAGGGCGGGCACCGTGGCCCGGGCCCGGGGGTCACCGCCACTGCGCCGGTAAAGCTCCACCAGGGCCCTGGCTCCCTCGTAAGGGGCGTCGAACCGCCAGCGGCCTGCCCTGGGGTCGGGCTCCACCACCACCAGCTCCAGGCCGCCGGCGAGCTGGCGCAGGCACCACACCAGCCAGGCCCGGTGCGCCCAGGGGCAGCTGCGTCCCACGATCAGTCCATGGACACCGGCCTGGCCTGCCGTGGCCGGCAGCTCCGGAGTGAGAGCGAAGGCGCTTTCAGGACGCCGGTAGTGACCTGCCGCGTCGGCTGGACCCAGACCAGCCATCAACCGGCGCCACTGGCAGCGCCAGGCGGCGCGCACGGTGGCCACCACCGGGGGGGGAACAGCCATGGCAGTCTCCAGCGCTGGTTCCGACTCTGGCCCGCAGTGGCCCGCCGCTGCGTCAGGCTGGACGCTGATCCGATCTGCAGGGGGGGTGGCGATGGGTTCGGCAGAGGTTCTGGTGGTGGCCGGCACCCATGGCAACGAGCGCAACGCCCCCTGGCTGGTGAAGCACTGGCTTGGCCACCCCGGCGCCCTTGATTCCGCCGGCCTGGCCCTGCAGCTGGTGATCGGCAATCCGGCCGCCCTCGCGGCGGGACGCCGCTACCTCGATCGCGACCTGAACCGCTCCTTCACCAGCGCCCTGCTCGAAACTCCCTCTCCGGCTGATCGGGAGATGCAGCGGGCCCGGGAGCTGCTCGCCCTGCATGGGCCCGCAGGATCACGGCCCTGCGCCCTGGTGATCGATCTTCACAGCACCACCGCGGCCATGGGTAATTCCCTGGTGGTCTACGGGCGGCGGCCACCGGATCTGGCCCTGGCGGCCGGGATCCAGGCGTTGCTGGGCCTGCCGATCTATCTGCATGAGGCCGATGCCAGCCAGCAGGGCTTTCTGATCGAGCGCTGGCCCTGTGGCCTGGTGATCGAGGTGGGCCCGGTGCCCCAGGGGGTCGTCAACGCCGCCATCTGCCGGCAGACCCAGTGGGGCCTGGAGGCCGCCCTGACGGTGCTGGCCTCAGCCCGGCGGGGGTCGCTGGCCCTGCCCCGGAGCCTCACGGTGCACCGCCATCTGGGCAGCCTCGATCTGCCTCGGCACCCGGATGGTTCTCCGGCCGCCTGCCTTCACCCCCTGCGGCAGCACCGCGACTGGTTCCCGATCCGCCCTGGGGATCCTCTCTTCGAGACGGCCAGCGGGGAAACCCTGCGCTACCAGCCCAGCGACCCCGAGCCGCTCTGGCCGGTCTTCATCAACGAAGCGGCCTACGGCGAGAAGGGCATCGCCCTCAGCCTCACCCGTCGCGAACGCTGGCCCTGCGAACCGGAGTGGCTGGAGGGTCTCCAGCAACTTGCCCTTCAGCTGCTCCCTTCAGCCGCTTGAGCTGCCAGCTCAGAGGTCCGGGCTGACGGCTTCGGGCCCAGGCGCGTCGTCGGGCTCAGGTGATGGGGCCTCCTGGGGGGTCATGGTTTCCGCTCTGGGGGCGCCGTTGTAGAGCACCTTCACCACCGAGCGCCCATCCGCTGAGACCTCGATCTCGGTTTCAGCCGTGGGGGCCAGGTTGAGGATCTGCCAGCCGGGAGGCCCCCCGAGAAAGCGGAAGATGTAGCCCTCGGCATCGCCCTTGACCAGGCAGTCGCCGCCGCCTCGGTTGTACATGCAGGCATCCGGCCTGTAGCTGCTCAGGCCTCCGTTGAGCCGCTCGGCGTACATGCGCGCCACGTTGGTGGCCCGCTGGCGGGTGAAGGGAAAGAGCTCGTAGCTGTCCTGAGCCAGGCATGGCCTGGCTGCCACGACGGCCAGACAGGCCGAAAGGACAAGAAGTGGGCGCATGACGGGGATGCATCGACAGGACCACGGAGAAGGCTCCGTGGAAGCCGCAACGATGGATCGGTTCGGCCCTGCTCAGGGGCGGCCCGTGTCCAGATCAGCCACAGGCCCAGGTTCCCTGTTCCTTGGTGCAGGGCAGGTCCGTCGAGCTGCCGTCGGCCCAGTAGATGCGCAGCCGGTCGTCCGAGCTGTCCATGCGGAAGGTGAGCGACTTGACCACGCCGGCTGGAGGCTTGCCGGCGGGATCGGCGGGGTCGGGCCTCGCCGGACTGGCCAGGCGCTGCTCAACCTGCTGGAGACGCTGCTCCAGTTGCTCCAGGCGCTGACTCTCCTTGGAGGGAGTGCTGGGGCAGCCGGCCAGGCCAAGGGCCAGCAGGGCCAGACCGCCGATGAGAAATGGTCTGGAGGCGCGTGAACGCAAGGGCATCGCCGCGGCGGATCGCATGGGGGCTTCGAACACCTAGCAACAGCCTCAGGCGTTGACCAGTCGTTCGCTCCAGTAGATGACGGCACCGAGACTCTCCAGTTGGAGGCGCCGCTGGCGTGCGTGGCGGACGGGCACGGTTTCGGTGGAGCGGTTACCGCTCAGATCCCAGCAGATCAGAACCATGGGTCGCCTTCTCGAAGGAGCTGAAGAAAACCTTAAGTCGCCAAGGTGTTCGTTGGTACGGATTCCTCTCCGGGCGTGTCGAAGGCGACACAACTCGGCGGGCTGCTGGATCGGCTTCTGCGCCCCGCCCCTGGCGGAAGCAAACCTTAAGCGCTTCACACATCCTGCAATGGTCTGTTACATTGTGTCAGGCGAAGGGCTTTCGGGCTCACCGGACGGGTTTCCCGCTCCGGCTTGTCGTCTTACCTAACCGACCCCTTCGGGGGCCTCTTACCTCGCTCTCATGACCACCACCCTTCAGCAGCGCCAAGGCGCGTCTGCCTGGAGCCAGTTCTGCGAGTGGGTCACCTCCACCAACAACCGTCTCTACGTCGGTTGGTTCGGTGTGCTGATGATCCCCACCCTGCTGGCTGCCACGATC
>NZ_JAHLZB010000040.1:0-22006 GCF_025128255.1 Synechococcus sp. CS-205 | reverse complement strand
GCCGGCGGCTGGCACCAGCCGCAGGGCGGTAGGTGAGGTGGATGAATTTGGGGGGCAGGCTCGAGCCACGGGACACCCCCAGGTAAGCGCCCATCCCCAGGGCTTCGCAGTCGGCACGCTCCAGCACCTTCAGCTCCAGGCCGAAATCCCGGGAGATCGCCGCGGCGGTGTCGGCCAGGGCCTGGGGGGTGACCACGTTCGGCGGGGCCGCCACCAGCTGCCGTGCCAGCTCCACGCCCGCGCAGGTGGCCCCAACCCCCTCGAGACCGGCGGCGGCCCCATCGGCCAGCCCCAGCAGGTGCACGGCCTGGGGGATGGGTTTGGGGTCGGTCTCACTGCGGAAGCGCTCGTCGACGTAGAGGCTGAGACGCACGGCCTCCGCCATGGCCCGTGCCGCGGAGCGGGGCTCGAGCCCCTCGGTGGGCAAAACCAGGCCAAGTTCCGGGCCTGGGCCCGCGGCTCTGGCGATGGCGGCCACACCACCGCGGAGGGCCTCGAGATCAAAGCGGCCCGGTTCCCCCAGCCCCACCAGCACGAGCTGCAGGGGGATGGGCCGGAGCAGGGTGAGGCTGATGCACTCCCCCGGTTTTCCTTTGAAGGACCGGCGCTCCAGCAACGCCTGCAATCCTGGCCCGAAGCGGGTCTCGAGGGCTTCGAGACGTTCCCCCGCCTCGCCCTCGAACAGACCGACACCGAGGGTGTCGCCGCTCCAGTCGCTCAGCGGGGTGGAGGGGCAGCTGAACTCCATGGGGTGTGGCGGTCATCGGGTCGCGATCGTAGCGACGCCACTCAGACGGGATCACTGGTGAAGGGGGTGCCCCAGCGTTGACGGGTCTCCTTGTTGAAGGGCGGCTGCCAGCGACGGATCAGGGCCTGCTCCAGGGCCCGCCTGGGGCGCACCCGGGCGGGGACGTCACAGCAGAAGCGGATGCTGCAGCGGGTCTCCAGGCCTGCTCGGCCCATGGCCTCGCCGTAGGCCGCCAGGTAGGCCTTGCAGTCGTGCTCGCCTTTCCAGCGCCGATCCGCCTGGCCGGTTTCACCCACATAGAGCAGCAGAGGGCTGCGCAACTGCTGTGGCCGGTCCATCACCAGGTACAGGGCGGGGCCCTGCTGGGGGGACTCGGGCCAGCGCCAGAACTGCAGATTCTGGGCCTCAAAGGCCAGGGGATCGAAGCAGGCGGCAAGCGTCTGGGGATCCTCGCCGCTGCCGCAGGGGTCAGCGCTGAAGAGGCTGCCCTGTAGAAGTTCGCTGGCGTTGCGCTCGAACAGGGGGCCCTGGAAGTCCGCCAGGTGCTGCTGCCAGTTGAGCAGGTGCTCGCGCAGCAGGGGCGGCGACGCTGGCTGAGGGCTGCTCGCCCCATGGAGAGCGCCACTCCGGAACAGCTCCTGCTGGCGTCCGCTGGCCATGCTCAACGGGATGACGCCGGCCTGGGCGGCCTCGGCAACTCCGGTCCGCTGGGGCCCTGCCCGAAGCTGACCCGCCCGATCAGGGCCTCGACAAGATCCGCCGGCAGGCCCAGCCGGTCCTGGAGATCGGCCAGGTCGCGGAAGGGGAGGCGGCTGCGCTCCTGCAGCAGGTGCCGCAGGCGGGCCTCCTCCAGGGGCAGCTGGGCCCTGAGCTGCTCGGCTGTGCAGCGGTTCAGATCAAGCGGTGCCGGACGTGCCGTCGGGGCATCGCCATACCAGCGGAACACCAGCAAGGGCTGCCAGCGGCGGATCACCGCTTCGTCGAGATCGAGCAGCTCCTGCAGATCCTCCGGTCCGCTCAGCTGCACACCGCGGCTCTGCAGCCGCAGCAGCAGATCCACCTGGCTGGGGATGCAGCCCGGCAGGCGCAGCCAGTCGGCGGCGGTGGCGCGGTTCACATCCAGCCTCCAGCCCAGGGCCGCGGCGTGGCGCACCTCCTCGGCGCTGCGCAGCCTCAGGCCAGGATTCTGGGCCAGCTTCAGAGCCAGCAGATCCCGCTCGACGCTCTCGTCGCCGGCCTTGGAGGGCTCCGGGAGTTCGGCCCCGCGCTGCCTGGGTTCGCGCCGGATCTGACCCGTGGCCTCCAGCAGGCTGCGGGCGAGGGGATCCAACCAGTGCCCCTTGGCCATGGCGGTACCCCAGCTCCGCGCAACTGGGGCGAAGTTAGCGGCAGCAGGGCCGGGGTTACGCCAATCCGTACTGGCCCCCGGCCATGGAGGCCCCCAGAATCGATTCCATTGCCTCATGCCTGGCACGCCCCATGGCCTTCTTCGAATCCGAGATCGTTCAGGACGAAGCCAAACGCCTGTTCACCGATTACCAGCAGATGACTCAGCTGGGGGGCGACTACGGCAAGTTCGACCGGGAAGGCAAGAAGCTGTTCATCGAGCAGATGGAAGGACTGATGAATCGCTATCAGGTGTTCATGAAGCGCTTCGAGCTCTCCGAGGATTTCCAGGCGAAGCTCACCGTGGAGCAGCTGCGCACCCAGCTGGGGCAGTTCGGCATGACCCCCGAGCAGATGTTCACTCAGATGCACCAGACCCTGGAGCGCATGAAGGGCGAACTCGAGGCCAGCGCCTGAGCCCGCAGGCCACTGCCTACGATCCGCGCCGATGGTTCCGTCGCTGATGGCTGAGGCCACCCCACCACCCCTGCCCCCCTGGCTCCGGCGTGGGCTCGCAGATCTGTTCCCGAACGGCACACCCGACGATCCCGATCAGCAGTTGGCCGCACGGCTGGCCGAGGCCGATCGGAAGGGCCGTCCCCTGCGCATCAAGCTCGGCATCGACCCCACCGGCACCGACATCCACCTGGGGCACTCGATCCTGTTTCGCAAGCTGCGGGCTTTTCAGGACGCAGGGCATACGGCGGTGCTGATCATCGGCGACTTCACTGCCCGCATCGGGGATCCCACCGGCAAGAGCACCACCCGTGTGCAGCTCAGTGCCGCCGAGGTGGATGCCAATGCCGACACCTATCTGGCGCAACTGGGCCTGGGGCACCCCCCGGAGCGGGCTCTGCTGGATTTCGTCACCGCGGGTCGCCTGGAGGTGCGTCGCAACAGCGAGTGGCTGGCTGGCCTTGATCTTCCCCAGGTCATCGAGCTGCTGGGGACCACCACCGTGGGACAGATGCTGGCCAAGGAGGAGTTCGCCAACCGCTACGGCTCAGGCACCCCCATCTCCCTGCACGAGTTTCTTTATCCGTTGCTGCAGGGCTACGACTCGGTGGCCGTGCGCTCTGACCTGGAACTGGGGGGAACCGACCAGAAGTTCAACGTGGCCATGGGCCGCGATCTGCAGCGCCACTTCGGCCAGCGGCCCCAGTTCGGTCTGTTGCTGCCGATCCTGCCGGGGCTCGACGGTGTGCAGAAAATGAGCAAAAGCCTTGGCAACACCGTGGGGCTCAACGAGGGGCCGCTGGCGATGTACTCCAAGCTCGAGAAGGTGCCCGATGCGGTGGCCGATCAGTACCTGACCCTGCTCACCGACCTGGATCCTGCCCACTGCCCCGGGAGCCCGCGCGAGCGTCAGAAAGCCCTGGCCCTGGCGATCACGGCTGGGCGCCATGGCCAGGAAGCCGCCAGTGCCGCCCAGGCCGATGCCGCCAATCTGGTGGCGGGAGAGATGGCGGCCAGAACGGTTCCGGAGGTCTCCCTTGCGGGGGTGACCTTCCCCTCCAAGGCCTTCCATCTGCTCAGCGCTCTCGGTCTGTGCGCCAGCAGCAGTGAGGCCCGGCGCCGGATCCAGGGTGGTGGGGTGCGTCTCGATGGCGAGAAGCTCAGCGACGTGAACCAGGACTTCAGCGCCGCCTCCGAGCTGGAGGGCCGGGTCCTGCAACTGGGCAAGAAGACCTTCCTGCGCCTGGTGGCATGAGCGCTTCGATGCCAGGCCCTCACGGCAGCCAGGCGCCACGGGAGCGCATCATTCTGGCGCTCGATCGCCCGGACACCGCCTCGGCCCTGGCCCTGGCCGACTCGATTCCCTCTCTGCGCTGGGTGAAGGTGGGGCTCGAGCTGTTCTGCTCCAGCGGACCCGATGTGGTGCGTCAGCTGCGCCGCCGGGGCCTGCGGGTGTTCCTTGATCTCAAATTCCACGACATCCCTGTCACCATGGCCGGGGCCTGCCGCAGTGCGGCCCGGCTCGGGGCGGAGCTGATCACCGTCCATGCCTGTGCCGGCAGCGAGGCCCTTGCGGCTGCCCAGGCCGGAGCCCTTGAAGGGGCGGCCCAGGCGGAGCTGGCACCCCCCACCCTGCTGGCGGTGACCGTGCTCACCAGCTGGGAGGCCGAGCGCTTCAGGGCCGAGCTGGCGCTTGAGGAAACACCCGAGGTCTATGTGCCGCGCCTGGCGGCTCTGGCGGCGACGGCCGGTCTCACCGGGGCGGTCTGCTCTCCCGAGGAGGTGGCGGCCCTGCGCCAGGCCTACCCCGAGCCCTTCACCCTGGTCACCCCCGGCATCCGCCCTGCCGGTGCACCGGTGGGCGATCAGCGGCGGGTGATGACCCCGGCGGCCGCCATGGCCGCAGGCGCCAGCCGGCTGGTGATCGGTCGGCCGATCAGTGCCGCTGACGATCCGGCCGCTGCTTTCGCCGCCTGCTGCGCAGGGCTATCCATACTTGGCTCCTGATCTCCCGGGCCGAAACGATGCGACGGATCCTTGCCGCCCTGGTGGTTCTGCCGCTGCTGGTGCTGCTGCTCTGCCCAGGCCAGGGGGCCTGGGCAGCGGCGCCGGCGTTCACCCTCCCTGCCCTTCCGTATCCCGCCGAGGCCCTGGAGCCGGCGATCGATGCCACCACGATGACGATCCACCATGATCGCCATCACCAGGCCTATGTGGACAACCTCAACGCCGCCGTGGCCAGGGATCCGGCCCTGAGGGGCCTCAGCCTCGAAGACCTGCTGGCGCGCGCCTCCCAGGTGCCGGCGGCCGTTCGCAACAACGCCGGCGGTCACTGGAACCATTCATTCTTCTGGACCTCCCTCAGCCGCCCTGATCAGGGGGGAGAACCCAGCGCTGCGCTGGAGGCAGCCCTGGTGCGCGACTTCGGCTCCCTCCAGCAGTTCCAAGCCGCTTTTCGTGCCGCCGGCCTGGCCCGCTTCGGCTCCGGGTGGGTGTGGCTGGTCACTGATCCGGGGGGGACGCTGCAGGTGCTCTCCACCCCCAACCAGGACAACCCCCTGATGGACCTGGCCCCCGTGGGCGGCACACCGTTGCTGGGCAATGACGTCTGGGAACACGCCTACTACCTGCGTTACCAGAATCGACGCGCCGATTACCTCGACGCCTGGTGGTCTCTGGTTGATTGGTCGGTGGTGTCCGATCGTTACGCCGCCCGCTGACCGCCCATGCCCCGCGCAGGGATCCAGGCCGCCCAGCCGGCCCTTTGTTTCATCCCACCGGATTACACCCGCTGGCTTTACAGGCTTTGCCGTGGCTTGTTGCCGCTGCTGCTGCGTTACCGCGGTCTGGTGCGCTTCGAGGCCAGCGGCACTGACAGGCTGGCCCGTCTCTTCGCCGAGGCCCAGAGCGGACGCAGCCGCTTGCTGATCGCCTTCCGCCATCCCAGCACCACCGACCCCCTGGTGATGGCCCAGCTGCTCTGGCGGGAGGTTCCCCGGGCGGCGAGGCGCGATGGGCTGCGTCTGAAGCCCCCGGTCCACAGCCAGTTTCTCTACGACCGCGGCATTCCCCTCTGGGCCGGGGAGGCCGCCGGCTGGATGCTCTCCAAGCTGGGCGGCATCCCGATCCAGCGGGGCAAGCTGGACCGCCTCGCCCTCAAGACGGCTCGCCACCTCTTCGCCGACGGCCCCTTCCCCCTGGCGATCGCCCCGGAGGGCGCCACCAACAACCACGGCGAGCTGCTCAGTCCCCTGGAGCCCGGCCTGGCCCAGATGGCCTTCTGGTGTTGCGAGGACCTGGCGGCGGCCGGGCGCCAGGAGCGGGTGCTGATCGTGCCGATCGGCCTTCAGTACCTGTCGATCAGCCACGACTGGGGACCGATCGATCGTCTGCTCGGACGGATGGAGGCCCTGCTGGGGGGTCTTCCTGACGCCGTCGTCAGCGCCCCCGCCGCGCCAGCCGACTCCCCCCAGGCCCTCGAGCACCGCTATGAACGGCTCATAGCCCTCTCGGAGCGGCTGCTCTCCCTGCTGGAAACCTTCTATCAGCGCAGCGACGGGGCGGCCCCAGGACCTGCCGTGGAGGATCCCGCGTCGACCGACTTCCTGGAGCGGCTGGCACGGCTGCGGGAGCGGGCACTGGCGGAGGCCGAGGCCCACTTCCAGCTTTCCGCCAGGGGCACGGTCAGCGAGCGCTGCCGCCGAATCGAGCAGGCGGGCTGGGCCTGCATCTACCGGAAGGATCTCGAGGAGCTCTCCCCGGTGGAGCGCAGCCTGGCTGACTGGTCGGCTCGGGAAGCGGACATCCGCATGGGGCACATGCGCCTCGTGGAGCACTTCTCCACGGTGAGTGGCTCCTATGTGGCCGAGAAGCCCAGCATTGACCGCTATGGGGAGGTGCTGATGATCCTCTGGCGGGCGATCACCTGGATCCGCGGTTGCGGCGAGGAGCCCCCTGCGGCCCTGGGCCCCTGGCGGGTGCGCATGGCGGTGGGGGAGCCCCTCGATGTGGGGGTTCGCTGCGAGGGGTATCGCCTTGATCGCCGCGGCGCGGTCGAGCGGCTCACCGCCGATCTGCGCGAGCGGCTGGAGGCCGCGATCGGTTGAGCTTCAGGCGGCGAGGCTGCCCTGGGGCACCAGCTCGGCATAGAGCCGCTCCAGCTGCTCGATGTTGTGGGCCAGGGTGTAACGCTGCAGGACCCGCTCCCGGGCCCGCCGGCCCAGCTCGGCCGTGAGCACCGGTTGATCCCGAAGCACCGGCAGCAGCGTGCGCAGCTGAGTGGTCACCCCCTGCGTGCTGATCACGATGCCGGCCCCTCCCTCCAGCACTTCCCCATCGGCGCCGGCATCGGTGGCCACACACGCGGTGCCGCTGGCCATCGCCTCCAGCAGGGCGAGGGAGAGTCCCTCCACCAGGGAGGGCAGCAGGAAGACATCGGCCGCCTGCAGCAGGGCCACCCGCTGGTGCAGGTTCGCTTCGTAGCCCCACCAGAGCACGTCATGCTCCTCGCTGTTGCCCTGCAGGGCCTGGCGCAGGGGGCCATCGCCGACGATCACCAGCAGGCATTCCCGTGGTCGGACCAGCCGCCAGGCCCGCAGAAGCGCCTCCACGTTCTTCTCCGTCGACAGCCGTCCCATGTAGAGGAAGAGGCGCCGCCGGCCCAGACGGCTCCGGAGGCTGGCCAGCTCCCTCGAGGGAGCCACAGGGTCGGGAGGGCACCACAGACCGGGATCGACCCCGTTGGGGATCACCGCCAGCCGCTCCTGGCGCACCCCCAGCCGGGCCAGCAGCTCAGCCTGAAGTTCAGAGAAGACGATCACCCGATCGAAGCGGGCCAGGGCCGGGGCGTAGAGCTGGTAGGTGAGCTGCTGGGTACCGGCGGTGATGTTGCGCAGGCTGGCGTCGAAGGCAGGGTGGAAGGTGGCCACCAGCGGCACCCCCAGGTGCTGGCAGAGATCCGGCAGGCGGAAATCCAGCGGGGAGAGGGTGAGGCTGGCGTGCACCAGGTCGGGGCGCAGACGCTCCAGGGATTCCCGCAGCTCCCGCTGGGCTCCTGGGGAGGGAATCGTGTACACCTGGGATTTCACCAGGTACGACAGGGCCACCTCACCGTTGCCGCCACCGACACCCTCGTTCGGGGCCAGGCCGCCAGCGGGGGTGTCGAAATGAATGAAGCTGATCTGGTGGCCGTGCTTCCGGAGCTGCTCGGTGGTGGAGAGGCTGTAGGTGACGTTCCCGCAGAAGGGTGATTTCTTGCCCAGCCACGCGATGTGGGCCAACGCTTCAGGCCTCGTGCTGGGGGGAACGCTAGCAGCGCTGCCAGGGCTTCTCGATCAGGATGGCCAGCAGGGTGATCGCAGCCAGTCCCCAGAGCACGGGCATCAGCCCGTAGCGGCTCACCACGGCACCGGCCAGCACCAGGGGCAGGCTCAGCGCCACGTTGATCAGGTTGTTCTGAAGGCCGAAGACCTTGCCGCGCATCGCTTCGGGGGTGTCGTCCTGGATGGTGGTCTGCGAGGGAATCGCCACCAGCGCGGCGCCGATGCCGAGCAGACCGCAGAGGCCGAGGGTGATCAGCAGCTGGCCCCGTCCCTGGCCGAGCAGCACCAGGCTGAAGGCGATCAGCGCCAGCCCCGTGGAGGCCATCCGGCGGCGGTTGAGCCCCTGGCCCAGCTGGGCCACCCCCAGGGCGCCGCAGGCCATGCCCACCCCACTCATGGCCAGCAGGGTGCCGAAACGGGTGGGTCCAAGCCCCTCGATCGCCGACGCCAGGCTGATGGCCAGCACATACAGCGCCGCCAGAATGCTGTACAGGAGCACCAGCTGGAGCAGCGCGCCGCGGACGCTGGCCCGCTCCCGCAGCACCTGGAGCCCCTCGGCGATCTCACTCCAGACGCTGGTGCCCCGCTCCACCCGTTCTGGCTCCTCCATCTTGATCGTGCTGATGCAGAGGGCTGCCAGCCCGTAGCAGAGGGGGAGCAGAACGAATTCACCACCCCCGATGCCGATCTCCTTGAGGCTGGAGCGGAGCAGCCGCAGCACGGGGTCTCCCAGGGCGAAGCCGACGATCGTGGCCCCCATGCTGGTGGCCTGATACAGCGACATGGCCGCGAGCATGCGCGGCCTGGGGACCAGCAGCGGGATCGCCGCCTGCTCGGCCGGTGCGAAGAACTGGGTGAGCACCGACTCCAGGAAGGTCATGGCCACCAGGCCCCAGTAGCCCCAGCTCAACCCCAGCCACTGGGGCCCGGGCATCAGCGCCAGGGGAGCCAGCAGGGTGAGGCCGGCCCGCAGGCCGTTGGAGGCCACCATCACCTGGCGCTTGGGCCAGCGATCCGCCCACACCCCGGCCACGGTGCCCAGCACCATCGCCGGCACGGTGTTCGCCACATAGATCCCCGTGGCCAGCAGGGTGATCATCTGGGCGCGGGTTTCCAGATCGAGCCGCAGGCTGGCGGCGGCCTCGGCCAGCACCATGTTGTTCTGGGGGGTGTCCGTCACCCAGTACTGGGCGATCAGGAACACCATCAGCACGATGTAGAACTTGTCGGCCAGCTGGGAGAAGATCTGTCCCAGCCAGAGTTTTCGGAAGTCCGGCAGGGCGAGCACCGCCTGCAGGCCATCGGTGCGTGAGCCGGCGCTGCTGCCCTCGGACGGCTCCGGGGGGGGCGTGGCGGTTGGCCGGGACGATCCGCTCAAGGTGTCAGTCGTTCGGCGGCAATGATGGCGCAGCGCCCCGGTGCCCCTGAGCTTCGGCGCTGAAGCAGCCCTGCAGCAGGCGCAGGGCCCGACCCCGGCGGCCCAGGTGCTCCTGGCACCACACCTGCAGCAGCTCCAGCAGCCGCAGCCAGACCCAGGCGGGGCCCATCAGCGCACCATCGCGGCAGCGGGGGAGACCCGGCCGCGGCAGCCGTTGCAACAGAGCCAGTTCGGAGGCGTTCAGCACCAGCATCGCTCCGGGCACGGCGCCGATCACCAGCCCCTCTCGGGGCAACAGACTGCAGCGCCACTGGCGGTTGCCCAGGGGAGGGGCCAGCGGTTCCCCCGTGCGGGCGCAGTGCTGCAGCGGCAGCCCATACCCCCCCAGCGCCAGCAGGTGCACATGCCCCTGCACGGCGATCGCCAGGGCCTCCAGGTTCTCCTGTCGCTCGGTGACCACCGCCTCCAGGCGGCGCAGCTGCAGGGTCAGGTCGTCGAGGGCGCCAGCCACGCCATCCCCATCGGGCACAAGTCGCAGGCAGAGCTCCGCCAGCGACTGGGCGGCGGCGAGGGTCTCCAGACGCTGTCCGAGTTGACTGAAGCTGTGGATCACCCGCAGCTGGCGCACCCGCCGCAGGCCGCGGCCACCGCCGACCTGCAGCCGCAGCTGGGACAGGGGAACCGCCGCGGCCAGGCTGCTGCGGGGGCGCCGGGCGCCGGGCACCGCCAGGCGGCTGAGGCCGGCGCCATCGCTGAGCAGGGTGAGCAGCCGGTCGTGTTCCCCCAGGGGCCCGCATTTCAGCGAGAGACCCTCCAGAGACTCTTCAGGCATCAGGCAGGGGCGCGCATGGCCTCGATCAGGGCCACGCCCCGGCTTGTTCCCAGACGCGTGGCCCCGGCGGCCACCAGGTCGAAGGCCTGCTCCAGCTCGGCGATGCCGCCTGAGGCCTTGATTGCCGCCCGGCCCCTGGCCAGTTCGCGCAGCTGGGTCACCTGCTCCGGGCTGACGGCCGGGCCGAAGCCACTGCCGGTCTTGAGGTAGGCGGCGCCCGCATCGATCGAGGCCTCCACCAGCAGCTCCAGGGCGGCGGGATTCAGCCGTCCAACCTCCTGAATCACCTTCACCGGCAAGCCAAGTTCCACGACTGCGCCCAGTTCCTGGTAGATCGCGCTGCCATCCCCATCGGCGAGAGCCCCGAAATCGGGCACCACATCGAGTTCATCGGCACCTGCGCTGGCGGCGGCTTCCGCTTCAGCCAGCTTGATCGCCGCCGTTACCGCACCGAAAGGGAAGGCCACCACGGCCACCAGCTTGACGCGGCCGGAACGGCCCAGCCGCTCACGGGCTGCGGCCACCCAGCGGGAGGAGACGCACACGCCAGCGAAACCGAAGTGCCGCGCCTGATCACAGGCCTGGTGCACGGCCTCCAGGCCGTGGTGGGGATCCAGCAGGGCCTGCTCGATCAGCGGAGCCAGATCGGGCAGGGGCCCCCTGGACCTTGAGTCACGCATCACCGGGACTGGAGAAGAGAGGGTGAGTCAGGAGTCCTTGGGTTGGATCACACCGAACCCGCCGTGGTTGCGGCGATAGACCACCTGCAGTCCGCCGCTGGAGGCCTCCCTGAACACATAGAAATCGTGGTCGATCAGCTCCAGTTGGTGCAACGCCTCATCCAGGGTCATCGCGGGCATCGAGAAGTACTTCCGCCGGACGGCTGGAACAGGCAGGGCCGGCTCCCGGTTGCCGATCAGATCGTCGGGAAGGATGCCCTCGAGGCTGGCCTGCTCGGTATCGTCGCTGCGGCCAGGTGCTGGGCCGGTTCCGTGGTGATCACTGAGGCGATCCTTGTAGCGGCGCAGCTGTCTGCCGAGCTTGCCCGCCACCATGTCGATGCTGGCATAGAGGTTTTCACTCCGTTCCTGGGCACGGATCACCAGCCCGTTGGCATACACCGTGACCTCGGCGGTTTGTTGCGCCACCCTGGGGTTTCGCGCCACGGAGAGATGAACATCAGCTTCTTTGACCAGCCCCTCGTAATGATTGATGGCTTTACCGAGTTTGGCTTCCGTGTAATCACGGATCGCCGGTGTGACGTCGAGATTGCGGCCGTGGATCAACAGCTTCATCGAACAGTCCCCTCGGTGGTCGTTCTGGATCAACTGTAGGAAGGGACCCGCGCATGATTCCCTGCCTCGACGCAATCCTTGTTGAACCCCCCGAGCCCGTGGCCTTCGCAACGGCCTGGGCCTGGCAACGGGACCTGCAGGCTCGGTTGCTGAGCGATCCCGACGGGCCTGAGGCTCTGCTGCTGCTCCAGCATCCCCCCTGCTACACCCTGGGCCGGGGGGCCAGCGAGCGGTTCCTGCGCTTCGATCCCGCCGATCCCCCTGCTCCGATGTTCCGCATCGACCGCGGTGGGGAGGTGACCCATCACCTCCCCGGCCAACTGGTGGCCTATCCGGTGCTGGCCCTGCAGCGCCACGGCGGGGACCTCCATCTCTACCTTCGAGAGCTGGAGGGGGCCGTGCTGGATGTGCTCCAGGCCGTCGGGCTGGAGGGGGAGCGGAAGCCGGGTCTCACCGGGGTCTGGCTGGAAGGGCGAAAGGTGGCGGCGATCGGGGTGGGGGCCCGTCGCTGGATCAGCCAGCACGGCCTCGCCCTCAACGTGAACTGTCCGCTGGAGGGTTTCGGTGCCATTGTTCCCTGCGGCCTGAGCGGTCATGGGGTGACGCGCCTGAGCGACTGGTGCCCGGGCCTGACCACCGCCCAGGTGCAGCCCCTGCTGCGCCAGGCCCTGGCGCGGCGGTTCGGGTTGCGATTCCGCCCACCGAATCCCTCGGAAGTGCCCTGGCAGTGATAAGCCTGAGCCGCGCTTCGGGACTGGACGATGGACGCCAAGGCCTCTGACGGGACGCTTTCAGGCGGCAAACTCCCAGACGGCAAACTTCCAGACGGAAAGGCCTCGATGCTCTGGGCGGGGGACCGACTCGATCAACGGGCCCTGGCGGAACGCGACGACTGGAGCGAGCTGCAGGGGCTGGAGGGACTCTGGCCGATCCTGGCCCGGCGGCACGGTGAGGCCATCGCTCTCGACGCTCCCCACGCCCATCCGCCGGAGCAGGTGTCGTTCCAGGACCTCGACGCCCGCATCCAGGCGGCTGCGGCAGCCTTCGTGGCCCTCGGCCTCAGGGAGGGTGACGTGGTGGCGCTGTTCGCTGAGAACAGCCCCCGCTGGCTGGTGGCGGATCAGGGAATCATGCGCAGCGGAGCTGCCGATGCCGTACGTGGCGGCAGCGCCCCACCCGAGGAACTCCGATACATCCTCGACGACTCCGCTGCCGTGGGCCTGGTGGTGGAAACCTCTGGCCTGCTGGATCGGCTGGCCCTTCAGAGCGACGTTCTGAGCCGGCTGCGCTTTGTGGTGCTGCTGGAGGATGGGCCTTCCGCGGGGGAGGACAGCCCCCAGGTCCCCGGGCCACGGCGGCTGAGCTGGCAGACCTTCCAGGCCCTCGGCCGAGGTGAGCCGGCTGCCGCTCCTCCCAGCGCCGGTCCCGAGCGGCTGGCCACCTTGCTGTACACCTCCGGCACCACGGGGCGCCCGAAGGGGGTCGCCCTCAGCCACGCCAACCTGCTGCATCAGCTGCGCACCCTCGGGGTGGCGGTGGCTCCAAGGCCGGCTGATCGGGTGCTCAGCGTGCTGCCGATCTGGCATGCCTACGAGCGCACCGCCGAGTATTTCCTGCTCTCCTGCGGGTGCCGCCAGAGCTACACCACCCTCAAGCACCTGCGCCCGGATCTGCAGCGCGTCCGGCCCCAGTACATGATCAGCGTGCCGAGGCTGTGGGAGGCCCTGCTGGCGGGCTTTGAGGACGCCCTCGAGGCCATGCCCCCCTCCCGCAAGGGCCTGATCAGCCAGGCCCTGCGGCTGAGCCGCTGGCATGGGCTGTCGCGCCGTCGCGCCCTCGATCTCACCCTTGAGCACGAATCGCTGCCGCGCCGCCTGGCCGCAGCCCTGGGTTGGCTGCTGAGCTGGCCCGGCCATGGGCTGGCCTCCGCCCTGCTCTGGCCCAAAGTGCGCCAACAGCTTTCGGGAGGGGCCCTGCGCACCGCCATCAGTGGCGGTGGGGCCCTGGCCCTGCACGTGGATGGCTTTTTCGAGGCGATCGGCATCGAGCTGCTGGTGGGCTACGGCCTCACCGAAACCAGCCCGGTGCTGGCCTGCCGTCGTCCCTGGCGGAACCGGCGCGGCAGTGCCGGGCAACCGTTGCCGGCAACGGAACTGCGCATCGTCGATCCCGAAAGCGGTGAGCTGCTGGGCTGGCGGCAGCGGGGACGCGTGCTCGCCCGGGGCCCCCAGGTGATGGCCGGATACTTCGGCAAGCCCGAGGCCACCGCTGCGGTGCTGGATGGGGCCGGCTGGTTCGACACGGGTGATCTGGGGCAGCTTCTGCCCGATGGAACCCTGGTGCTCACAGGCCGGGCCAAGGACACGATCGTGCTCAGCAGTGGCGAGAACATCGAGCCGGGTCCCCTGGAAGAGGCTCTGGTGGCCCATCCCCTGGTGGAGCAGGTGATGCTGGTGGGTCAGGACCGCCGCCAGCTTGGGGCCCTGCTGGTGCCACGCACCGAACCCCTGGCCGCCTTCGCCAGGGCCAGGGACTTGCCCCCTCCGCAGAGCGGTGGAACCGGTACCGACCGGGCCCTGCTCAAGGCCCTCAGCGGGGAGTTCAACAGGCTGCTGGCGGCCCGGCCCGGCTCGCGCCCCGACGAACGACTGGCGGGGGTGGCCCTGGTGGAGCCCTTCTCGATCGACAATGGGTTGCTGACCCAGACCCTCAAGCAGCGCCGGGATCGCATCACCGATCGCGACGGGGCGGCGATCGAGGCGATCTACGGGGGCTGAGCCCTCAGCCACTCCCCTGCCCCGTTGGTTGACCGCTGGGCTGCGGGCTGAGAGCCTGGTCGCTGCGACCGCTCTCCCATGACCGAAGGCCACACGCTCACCATCAAGCGCACGATCACCGTGCGGGCCGTGGTCACCCCCCGCTGGAAGGAGGACGCCGAGCGGGAGCTGAGCGCGGCGGTCAGCAACAGCGACCAGCAGCTGGCCCAGCTGGAGCAGGAGGGTCAGCAACTGGTGGATGAGATCCGTCGCCAGAGCCTCAATCCGCTCGACCCCCGCGTCCAGGAGCAGGTGGCTTCGGTGCAGCAGCAGGTGGCGGCCAAGCGGGCCGAATTCGAGGAGCAGAAGCGCACCCTGATCGAGCAGCAGCGCCAGGTGCGTGATCTTGAGTTTGATCAGATCGTCGACCAGGGCCAGATCGAGGGCACCTGCAAGGTCAAGGTGGGCGACAATCTGGTCGAGAAACTGCAGGTGGCCGTCCTGGTGCGCGACGGCGTCGTGCAGGCGATCGAAGGGGGCTGAGGCCCCCGGCGCAGCGGGAGGGGTCGCACGTAAAATCCACACGCAGCCTGCATTTGGGATCAGGACTTTGGCGACCCACGAAATCTTCATGCCCGCCCTGAGCTCCACGATGACGGAGGGCAAGATCGTGGAGTGGCTGAAGAAGCCCGGGGACCGCGTCGAGCGGGGCGAGTCGGTGCTGGTGGTGGAGTCCGACAAGGCCGACATGGACGTCGAGGCGTTCCAGGAAGGCTTTCTGGCCTCGGTGTTGCTTCCTTCTGGCGGCACAGCCCCTGTGGGTGAAACCATCGGTCTGATCGTTGAGAGCGAAGCGGAGATCGCGGCGGCCCAGGCTTCAGCGCCGGCCGCCCCTGCGGCTGCTCCAGCGGCCGAGCCAGCCCCCGCGCCCGCAGTCGCCACGGCTTCCGCTGCGCCCGCCGCTGCTTCGGCGGCTCCTCCGGCCCCGGCCCCTGTGGCGGCTCCCGCGCCTCCGGTACCGGCGCCCGTCGCCACCCCGACGCCCGTGGCCGCAGACGGACGCCTGGTGGCCACCCCCCGCGCCCGAAAGCTCGCTGGTCAGCTGGGTGTGGCCCTTGAGACCCTGCGAGGCAGTGGGCCCCGTGGCCGCATCCAGGCCGAAGACGTGGAGCGGGCCTCCGGACAGGCCGCAAGTGTGCCGCGGGTGGCGGAGGGCTCCGCCCCGGCAGTCTCCGCAGCGGCCGGTGCGGTGGCATCCGGCAACGGCTCAGCGGCGGCGGCACCCGCCGGCCAGTGCTTCGGCAACCCTGGCGACACAGTCGCCTTCAACACCCTGCAGGCGGCGGTCAACCGCAACATGGTGGCCAGCCTGGCGGTGCCCTGCTTCCACGTGGGCTACACGATCACCACCGACCGGCTTGATGCCTTCGCCAAGTCGGTGAAGAGCAAGGGTGTCACCATGACCGCCCTGCTCGCCAAGGCCGTGGGTGTGGTGCTGGCCCGCCATCCCCAGGTCAACGCCTCCTTCAGTGAGGCAGGAATGGTGTACCCCCCAACGATCAATGTGGCCGTGGCGGTCGCCATGGATGACGGCGGCCTGATCACCCCCGTGCTGCCCACGGCCGATCGCACCGACCTCTACAGCCTCTCGCGCACCTGGGCCGACCTGGTGGCCCGTTCCCGCTCCAAGCAGCTCAAGCCGGAGGAGTACAGCACAGGCACCTTCACTCTCTCCAACCTGGGCATGTTCGGGGTCGACCGTTTCGATGCGATCCTCCCTCCCGGAACCGGAGCGATCCTGGCGGTGGCGGCCTCCCGCCCTGCGGTGGTGGCCGGCAAGGATGGTTCGATCGCCGTCAAGCGACAGATGCAGGTGAACCTCACGGCGGATCACCGGGTCATCTACGGCACCCACGCCGCAGCCTTCCTCAAGGACCTGGCCCAGCTGATCGAGACGGCGCCCGAAAGCCTGGCCCTCTGACTTCCGTCGTTTCGTTGGCCCCACAGGCCCCTGCACCCCTGAGCGAACCCCCCGCCGATCTGCGGCTCTCCAGCTACGACTACGTCCTGCCGCCGTCCTTCATTGCTCAGACGCCAGCTGAGCCGCGCCACTCGGCCCGCCTGCTGGCCCTTGGCGCTTCGGGTGGCTCAGGTCCTGAACAGGTCCGGCATCTGCGTGTCTGGGATCTTCAGGCCGAGCTGCGCCGGGGTGATCTGCTCGTGGTCAACGACACCCGGGTGCTGAAGGCCCGGCTGCAGGCCCGCCGCTCCAGCGGGGGTGCCGTTGAGTTGCTGGTGCTTCAGCCCTACGACAGCGCCACTCCCCAGGAGGCGGCCGTGGAGGCCAGCGACAGTTGCTGGATCTGCCTGGTGAGGCCTGGCAAGCGGGTGCGGCCGGGGGAGATCCTTCAGCTGGAGGCCATCGGCCAGCCGTCTCTGCCCCTGGAGGTGGTGGCCGTCGATGGGTCCACGGGGGGGCGGGTGATCCGCTTCCCTCCCGGTTGCAACGATGCGGCTGCGATTGAAGCGCTGCTGCAGCAGTACGGGGCGATGCCCTTGCCCCCCTACATCCAGCGGCATGATCCCCAGGAGGACAGCCGCTACCAGACCCGCTACGCGACCCGACCTGGCGCGGTGGCAGCACCGACGGCGGGCTTGCACCTCAGTGATGATCTGCTGGAGGCCATGGAGGCCAGGGGCGTGGCGATCGCCAGCGCCACGCTGCACGTGGGAGTCGGCACCTTTCGACCTCTGGAGGACGAAGACCTCACCGGACTGAATCTGCACAGTGAGTGGGTGGAGATCAGCCAGTCGCTGGTGGAGGCGGTGGCTGCCTGCCACAGGAGGGGTGGTCGGGTGATCGCCATCGGAACCACCAGCGTCCGCAGCCTGGAAGGAGTGGCGGCGCTGAATGGCGGAGCGTTGGTGCCGTTCCGCGGGCCGGTGAACCTGGTCATCCAGCCCGGTTTCCGTTTTCGGGTGGTGCAGGGACTGCTCACGAACTTCCACCTGCCCCGCAGTTCGTTGCTGCTGCTGGTCAGTGCGCTGATCGGGCGCCAGCGCCTGCTGGATCTCTATGAAGAGGCCAAGCGGGAAGGGTACCGCTTCTTCTCCTATGGCGATGCCATGTGGATTCCACCGGAGGCGGTGCTGGAGGCGGCGCGCCCTTGAACCCTTGGGGGCGGCCGCCGTCTTCGACGGCCGCCCATGGGCCTGGGCCGATCAGGCGGCAGCCAGATTGGCGGCCACGAAATCCCAGTTCACCAGCTTGTCCAGGAAGGTGGCCATGTAATCCGGACGCTTGTTCTGGTAATCGAGGTAGTAGGCGTGCTCCCAGACATCCATGGTGAGCAGAGCCTTCTGACCATGGGCCAGGGGCAGATCGGCGTTGGCGGTCTTGGTGACCTTCAGGGTTCCTCCATCGAGCACCAGCCAGGCCCAGCCGCTGCCGAACTGGGTGGCACCGGCGGTCTTGAACTGCTCAACGAAGGCTTCAAAGCTGCCGAAATCGGCGTTGATCTTCTCGGCGAGGGCACCGCTGGGCTGGCCGCCGCCACCGGGCTTCATGCACTGCCAGTAGAAGCTGTGATTCCAGACCTGGGCGGCGTTGTTGAACACCCCGGCCTTGGAGGCATCGCCCGCCACGCTGGTGATGACGTCTTCAAGGCTCTTGCTGTCGAGATCACTGCCTTCCACCAGTTTGTTGAGGTTGGCGACGTAGGCGGCGTGGTGCTTGCCGTGGTGAAACTCGAGGGTGGTCTTGGAGATGTGGGGCTCGAGCGCGTTGATGTCGTAGGGGAGAGCGGGCAGCGTGTGAGCCATGAAAACGGTGAAACGAAGGGTGAAAAAGCGGGCAAAGCCCTTGGAGGACCGCCATGTCCAGCGGCACGACATGGGCAACCTGCTGGGCTCCGGCGGCGCTGGTCGTGGCAGGCGACCCGGGTCTGACACAAACCCGACCAGGGACAGCCCCACCGGCGGTCCACCGGTGGGGTCATCCTAACGAGGGGTGACCGTTTCCAGTCGTGAGGGGGGGCTTCAGCCCCCCACACCCAGCAGTTCCACCACGAAGGTGAGGGTGGCGTTGGGGGGGATGACGCCACCGGCTCCTCTCTCTCCGTAGGCCAGATCCGGGGGAATCACGAGCTTGCGCTTGCCACCCACCTTCATGCCCGCCACGCCTTCATCCCAGCCCTTGATCACCCGGCCGGCGCCCAGGGGGAAGGAGAACGGACCGCGTCCGTAGCTGCTGTCGAACTCCTTGCCATTGGCGAGGGTGCCGCTGTAATTGACCTGAACCGATTGGCCGTTCACGGCTTCAGCGCCATCCCCGACCAGAAGATCGGTGATGCGCAGGCCACTGGGGGTGACCACTTCCTTGGCGGCCACCATTTCTCCGCCGAGGCCAGCGGCTTCTCCCGCCTGGGTCACGGTGCTGTCAGCAACGGAGCTGGGATCGGAAGGAGTGTCAGCAGCCATGGTGAACAGCGAAGGGTTCGGATCGTCGGGGTCCAGTTCGATCCGGCCGCTGAGGGCGGCCGGTGCAGGGCTGGCCGCCCTGGTCACCGCAGCCATGGAGGTGGCGGCAGCCCCGTCGTTGCTGGCCTCCACCGTGCTGGGGGAGATCAGCTGACTGGCAAGGGCCAGCAGCAGACAGGCGGCGCAGACGCCGGTGCTGATCAGGATGTCACGCATGTGTCGGGAAATGACGGCCGGGCCGAAATGAGCTGAGGGTGATTCTGACAGCGCAGGACGAGCGGACCCCCGTGGAGGGCTTTCACTCTCAGTCGGGAACTTCCGTGCCCTCCCGGCGGCTGCGCAGCTGTTGCTCGAGGCGGTCGATGCGCCCCCGCAGCTCATCCACCTCCCGCTGGCGGGACAGCCCCAGGTCCTGGAGAAAATGATCGATGTTGCGCTCCATGGTGCGTTCCGCCTGCTTTTCCAGCTCAGGGTTCTCCCCCCGCAACGAGCGCATCACGTCGTCGACGAGCACGGTGGCTTCCCCGGGATCCAGGCGGCCACTGGTGACCCAGGCCTGGGTGACGCTGCGAAGGCGGTCGGCCACCAGCGAACTGGTGCCCAGACCCCGCAGGATCAGTTGTTGGAGCAGATTGTCCCGTTCCATGGCGGCAAGCGCTGACCTCCTGATGATGTCGTTGCATGCCGGTGCAGGCCATGGGAGATGACCGGCGCCTGGTGGGGGTCACCGCCCTGGCCGGAGCCCTGGCGGGTCTCTCGCTGGCCCCCCTGGGCCTGGCCCCACTGCTGTGGTTGGCCCTGGTGCCCCTCTGGAGCTGCGGCCCCGCGGCCGCTGGTCTCTGGGGTGCCGCGGCAGTGCTGGTGAGCCACCGCTGGCTGCTCTGGCTGCACCCTCTCGACTGGATCGGCGTCCCCGGCCCCCTCAGCCTGCCGATCTGCCTGCTGTTGTGGCTGGGCTGCGGTCTGGCCGGGGGGCTGCTGGTCGCGACCTGGAGCGCTCTGGTGCGTCGTCTCGGCCCCCGTCACTTCGCCACGGCGCTGGTGGCCTGCGGGCTCTGGGGTCTGACGGAAGTGTTGCTGGCCACCGGTCCCCTGTTCTGGATCGGCCTGGGCACCTCTTCGTTGCCGGCCGACCGGCCCCTGGCCGGGCTGGCGGCGCTGGGCGGCGCTGGCCTGGTCGCGGCGGTTCAACTTCTGATCAGCTGGTTCTGCTGGCATTCCCTTCTGGCCTCGGGGGCCAGCCGGCGGGGCTGGGGGCTGGGCCTGGTGGCGGTGCTGCTGCTCAGCCATGGCCTCGGCTGGAGTCAGCTGCGGGCGGACCAGGCGGAGCGGGGCGCCCCCTTTCGGGTGCTGGTGCTGCAACCGGCCCTGCCGACCCGGGAGAAGTTCAAGCCCGAGCGCCAGCGGGGTCTGCTGGTCCAGATCGCCGCTGCCCGCTCGCAGGCGGCCGCTCTGGGGGTGCCCCTGCTGTTGCCCGAAGGCACGCTGGTGCTGGGTCAGGCCATGCCCGAGGCCGACGCGGAAGTGCTCAGCGGTGGCTTCCGCCTCGAGGGTGAGGAGCTGCGCAGCAGTGTGCTGCGTTTCCTGCCCGGCCAGACCCAGGCCTCGGGTTGGGTCGACAAGTCAAGGGTGGTCCCCCTCGGTGAATGGGTTCCCCTGGCGCGGCTGTGGCGCTGGAGCGGACTCTCGGCCGTGGGGGGTGTGGAGCCCGGCCCCCCTTCGCGCCTGCTGATGCGGTCGGGTGCCGATCCGGCGGTGGCGATCTGCTATGAGCTGGCCGATGGTGTGGCCTTGAGGAAGGCCAGCGCGGCAGGCGCCGGTTGGTTGATGGCCAGTGCCAATCTCGACCCCTATCCGGCCTTGCTGCGCGATCAGTTCACGGCTCTGGCCCAGATGCGTGCGATCGAAACGGGCCGCTGGCTGGTGAGTGCTGCCAACACCGGCCCCAGCCTGGTGATCGATGGGCAGGGGCTGGTCCGCAACGCTTTACCCCCGGAGCAGTCAGAGCTGGGGGTGTTCGAACTGGAGCTGCTGAGCCGTGCCACGAGCTATCAAATCTGGGGCGAAGCGCCTCTGATCCTGATGATTCTGCTCGGGGGAGCTGGGTGCTTCTGGTATCGCCGCCCTCGCTCGGGCCGTTCCCACTGAGCCGCAGGGAAGCACCGCCCGGCGCAGAGTGGATCTGGCGCAACTTCGCCCCCAAGGCTCCTCTGATCTGAATCAGGATGTCCTGACCGGGAATGGGCGAGGCCTTGGATCTTCGCGGGAGCTGAATGGCCTGAGGTTGGGGGCTTGTTCGATCAGCCTCGACGAACCCACACCATTCAGTATGTTGGCTGTGATGTTCTCAATGCTTGCCATGTTGACGGGTGCCGATCTGCTTGCGAAGGTCAAGGAGCTGGGTGAGGTAAGCAAATCAGAGCTGGTGCGTTCCGCTGGCTATGTCAGCACCAAGAAGGACGGCAGTGAACGATTGAATTTCACAGCGTTCTACGAGGCGCTGCTGGAGGCCAAGGGCGTCAACCTCGGCTCCACAGGTGGCGGTCAGGCCGCCGGCAAGGGTGGGCGCAAGCTCAGCTACATCGCCACGGTTCAGGGCAACGGCAATCTGCTGGTGGGTAAGGCCTACACGGCCCTGCTCGATCTCAAGCCCGGTGATGAGTTCGAGTTGAAGATCGGTCGCAAGCAGATTCGCCTGGTCCCCGTGGGCGCCGAGGACGAAGGGGAGGAGTGATCCCCCATCGGTCTGCCTGAAGGACCAGGGTGCCGAGACCACAGAGCCTCGGCATCCAAAAAAAACCCCGCCGTGGCGGGGTTGATCACAAACCTGGTTGAAACGAACCTGATTTCAGGTCAGTTTTTGTGCGCCGTGGATGGCGACTCAGTAGCGGCTGCGACCGCCACCACCGCCGTAGCCACCGCCACCACCGCCGTAGCCACCACCGCCGCCGTAGCCACCACCGCCGCCACGGTTGCCACCGCCACCACCACCACGCGGTTCGGCTTTGTTGACCCGGATCATCCGGTTCATCCATTCGACGTTCTGGAGATCGTCGATGGCCTTCTGCTCTTCGGTGTCGTTCGCGAGTTCGACAAAGGCGAAACCGCGCTTGCGTCCAGTTTCCCGATCAAGGGGCAGGCTGCACTGGCGCACTTCTCCGTATTGACTGAAAAGGTCACGGAGATCCTCTTGCTCGGCATCGAACGAGAGGTTGCCTACGTAGATTGTCATGTAACGTTAAATAACTTGAACCGATCTGTCGACGGCTGGAAGTGTTGCTCTCACCAGTGATCGAAAAATCAACCCTCACTCTACACACGCCACCGGTCCATCAAGCCCGGGGGGGGGGGGGGG
>NZ_JAHLZB010000003.1:0-8242 GCF_025128255.1 Synechococcus sp. CS-205 | reverse complement strand
GCGGTCGAAGCCGGGCAATGGGACTGGAGAGATGGATGCCCATGAGCCAGGTGGTCAAGCGGGTCATCGGCGCCGAGTTCACTGACGTTCAATGCCGAACAACCAATGCCTTCCGACTCAGCTCGATGAGGACATGGGTTTCAAACAGCCGGCTCAGCTCCGGCAGAACACGAAGCAGCAGAGCGGTGAGATCCTGGTTGCCGATGTTGCCCGTGGCCACAAGCAGAAGTCTGGCAGGATTGCCGCGCAAGAGATGACTGCGGACGAAATCAGCATCCTTACTGAAGACAACTCTCCCATCGCTGTCGGCAATGGAGGCAATCATGTTGTCGGCGCTGCGATTCCCATCAGGCAGATCAAGGGTGTGCAGGACGTCGCAACCCAATTGTTCCAGCGGCCGAACGAGAGATCGTGGCAGCTGGGCATCCAGCAGGATCCTCATGCAGAGAGGACGTCAACTCGCTGAATTCGGGAAAGCTGGGTTGCGTACTCAAGCACTGCCGTGATGTCTTCAGCCTCGAGATCTGGATAATCGGCAAGAATGTCAGCCGCACTCATCCCAGCTGACAACAGTTCGAGCACCATCTCCACGGGATAACGCAACCCGCGGATGGTTGGTTTTCCATGGCAGATCTCAGGGTTGATGGTGATGCGCCCAAGCTGGTCTGTCATGACGGTTTCCTGGCTTCCCCAGCCTAAGGGGGACAGCAGATCACGACCGTGAGCTGGTTGTGACGCTGGCATGGGGATCTTTTGGGCCTCTCCCTCAACAGTGCCACCCCCATCACACCCCGTACCAGCACAGACCCCGCACCGCCAGGATCCCCCATGCCCCCGCCCCCCTCCACCACCTACCAGCGCCTGCGGCACACCATCGCCAAGCAGATGCGCATGAGCCCCATCGACCAACCGCTGATGCTCATGGAACTGCTGGGCCACTGATTTGCCAGGCAACAGCCAGCCCCGCCCCAGCGCAGGACGTGGCCAGGCGGATCCTGGGCAACCGATGGTGAGCACCTTGCCCACCGCAGCCGCCACCGCAGCCCGATCAGCGGCTCGGTGAAGTATCGGGTGCTCACCAGGGCACGGGGCCGCTGCGAGTGCTGCGGCGCCAGGCTGTTGCCCAGCAAATCCCGCACCAGCGGGCCCTGGAGGTGGACCACATCATCCCCAAAAACCAGGGCGGCTCCGACGCCATCACCAACCTGCAGGCGCTCTGCTTCCGCGGCGTGCAGGCCAGCTACGGCCACCGCGAAGCGGGCTGTGTGTTCTGCGCGCTGGAGGGCAGCGGCCGGGTGCTGCTGGAGAACGAGCTGGCGCTCGGCATCGCCGATGCCTACCCGGTGAGCGAGGGGCACAGCCTGGTGATCCCGCGTCGTCATGGGGCCGACGGGCTGGAGCTGCTGAAGCTGCGGCGGGAGCAGCTCAGCGCCCAGGACGCCACGATCAGCGGCTGGGCTGGTTTGCTCAACGCAAGAGGGGGGCTGAACTCAGGCGAGGCGGCGGGGCAGACGGTGTTTCATGCGCATGGGCATCTGATTCCCCGGCGCACAGCTGATGACGATTCCCCTCGCAGAGGCGTTCGGGGGGGGGGGGGTTCAAGGGCAAACAGCACGACTGAGCCTTGGCCTGCCCGTCGGTCGTGCGGATGAAGGGGACTGGGGCGGCACACCCACACCCGCAACCGGATTGGCTGCAGCCGCCACGCGCCCACGCCAGAAGGGATCCCAGCAGGGGCGATGGCCTGACGGGCCGCCCCAAACCACGAAGCTCCACACGCTCAGGGTCAATCGAGAAGCCTGCCGCACACGTACTTGTGAAGGACACTGCTGATCAGGGTCTGGTAGGGAATGCCCTCCTGCAGGGCACGGGCACGCAAGTCGCCCAGATCCTCACTGGTGAGGCGAATGTTGATGCGCTGATCCTTGGTGGCCGTTGACCTTGCGGAGGCTTCCAGGCGGGAGCGCTCGGCAGCCGTAGTCACCGAAAGGAGAGTGCCCGCTTCGAAGGCCTCCAGGATCTCCTGCTCGTCGTGATCAAGGGGGTTCATGGTGCGTCTCCTGGGCGGTAGGCGATGGTGGCTCTGGTGTTCAGCCATTGCTCTGCCGCTCAATCAGCAATCGAACGGTGAGACCAAGGGGAGGAAGATCACGCGCCACGGCTTCCCAGACCTGCTCCAGATTCACACGCAAGTAATCATGAATCAGAACATCTCTCATGCCGGCGATGGACTTCCAAGGAGTTGACGGCTCGGACTCGCGAAGATCCACCGAAAGATTCTTCACGGCCTCGCCGACCACGATCAAGTTGCGGATCACTCCATCCTGCACAAGCGTGGAAGCAAGAAAAGCTGAGCGGCCTTCCATGGTGTAGAGAGTGATGCGCTCAAGGGCTTCGGAGATGCTGCTGAGGTAAAGGAGATCTTTGCTCACAAAGCCTTGGCCTGCGCAACGATCTGATCGCGGATCAAAGGATGCAACTGCGCAGCTTCCGCCAGATCCACCTGGCAATTCAAGAGAGCTTCCAGTTCCTGCTGGAGAGCGATCACCTCCAGCAGGGAACAGCCCCGCTCCAGATCCACCAGCAGGTCAAGGTCGCTGCCGGGCCGATCCTGGCCGCGGGCCACCGAGCCATAGATCCGCAGGTTGCTGGCCCCATGGCGGTGAGCCACGGCAAGCACCTCCTCACGGGCGCCCTGGAGCCGCTGGGAGAGGGAGGTTTCCTGGGTCGAAGGGGCAGCCATGGCTCCATTCTGGACTGCATCACCGTCGAGGGCGATGGGACCGACACCCCTCGCCGACATGCTGCAGCCCCATCACACCCACGCCAGAAGGGATCCCAGCAGGGGCTCCTTCCTGACGGGCCGCCCAAAACCAAACCTGGCCCGGTCGGCCGGCAGCCGCCACCATCCCTCCATGCCCCCGCCCCCCTCCAGCACCTACCAGCGCCTGCGCGAGTACATCGCCAAGCAGATGCGCATGAGCCCCATCGATCAACCGCTGATGCTGATGGAACTGCTCGGCCACGGATTTGCCAGGCAACAGCCAGCCCGGCCCCGGCGCAGGTCATCGCCCGGCGGATCCTGGGAAACGGATGGTGGGCCGGGTGCTCACCGGCAACGGCATCACCCGCTATGGCGAGGGGTGCGACGTGCTGCTGCAGCTGTGCCGCCAGCACCTCGATGCCCTCCACCGCCACTCACCAAGGCGGTGAAGCTTCATCAGGGGTTCGAGGCACCAGCTGGATTTCCACATCACAGCCGAGCACATCGGCGTAGCGGCGGAGCGTGGACAGTGCGGGCAGGTGCTTGCGGGATCCCTCGAGCCGACTGATGGCGCTGCGCGTGGTGCCCATCCGCACGGCGACCTCCTCCTGGGTGAGACCGGCCCGCTGGCGTGCCTCCAGGAGCTGCCTGAGCAGACGGAATTCCACGGCGGCCTCCTGCCGCGCTTCGCTGTAGCCCGGCACCTGATCGAGCCGGGCGCGTTCGGCACCGCGATCGCGGATGACCGGTTGATAGGGGATGTCCACCTCGATGTCCTCGCGAACTCGAGCGTTGTAGTACTCAAGCCGAAACGGCCCTTCAATGTTAGCGCGCGTGCTACGTGCCCACGGGGCTGGCCCGCTGATGGGCTCTGGGCGCCAGGCCCTTGTGGGGTGAAGGAGAGCGCGTGAGCGCCACGGCAGCGAGGCTTCTCCTTTGACAGTTCCACCCCCGTCTCACCCCGCCACCATTGCCCCATGCCCCCACACCCCTCCCCCACCTACGAGCGCCTCCGGCAGTACATCGCCAAGCGGATGCGCATGAGCCCCATCGATCAATCGCTGATGCTCATGGAACTGCTGGGCCACGGATCTGCCAGGCAACAACCAGCCCAGCCCCGGCGCAGGTCATCACCCGGAACAGGAACAGCGGAACCTCGCTGATCAGCGGCGAGAGGGTTACGGCTACGAAGCCTCCATCTAGGGCCGCTCACAACCCCAGGGTTGCCGCCACATCCGAGAGACGGATCAGGAGGGTGTCGGGATCGATGGGTGAGGGATCGAAACCCATGTGCAGATAGAAGTTGCGGGCGTCCGCGGAAGCAGCGTGGACCACGATGCCGCGAACGCCGATCCGTTCGCTGGCCTGAAGGACCCGCTCGAACGCATCGGCAAGCAGGGCACGCGCGATGCCGCGACCTTGCACACTGCGGCAGACCGCCAGCCGTGCCAGCAGCACAACCGGAATGGGATCGGGCATGTTGCGACGAAAGCTCCCGGGTGCTCTGGCCACCGCCACGGCACCGGAGGCCAGAGCCACATAGGCCTTGACGGTGCCGTCGCCATCGCAGACCACAAACGTGCGTGTCGCACCGCTCTGCTGATTCGGCAGGGCACGCTGCCGGAGCCAGTGATCCAGGCTGGTGTCGCCGCAGTCGAAGCCCACTGTGCTGTGGTGGCTGGCCAGGGGCTGCGGCGCCAGCAGCTCCATCAGCGTTGCCAGGGCCTCGGCGCGGTCATGGTGCGTTGCAGGCGGTCACTGGGGCTTGGGGGAGCATCCAGCAGGCGGAGAAGCTGGTCGAACTGTTCGGACGACACGGACTGCCAGCTCTGCTGGACCAGAAGCTCACGGGCGGCGGTGCGGGCCGCCTGCAGAACGAAGTCGGTTCGAGTGAGCCCGGAGGCACGGACGGCGCGATCGATCAGGGCCTGATCGTCGGGCGAGACCCGCAGGTTCCAGCTGAGGCGGGAAGTGGCAGCCACGGCCGTGCCGCAAACCTCCTTGCAGCCTAGCTTCATGGGTAGACAGTGTCTACCTCCATGCCTCTGGGCCGGCTCAGCAGGGAGGCCTGGCGTCGGTCCCATCGGGTGAGTGGGGTCAATGGAGGAAGGGGGGCATAGCTCCTTCTCCATCAGTGCCACCCCCGTCTCACCCAGCCAGGATGCCCCCATGGTTCGGCACCCCTCCCCCGCCTACGAGCGCCTCCGCGACTACATCGCCAAGCGGATGCGCATGAGCCCCATCGACCAACCGCTGATGCTGTAGCCGAAGGCTTGCGCGCAGCGGTTGGAACTGCTGGGCCGCCGCAGCCCCGCCCCGGCGCAGGACATCGCCCGGCGAATCCTGGGGGAGGACGTGACCCAGATCGACTACTACACGGAACGGGTGAAACGGATGGTGGGCCGCGTGCTCACCGGCAACGGCATCACCCGCTACGGCGATGGGCTCTACACCCTGATCGGCGCTGCTGTCGCTGTGCCGCCAGCGGCTGGACGGGTTCCGCGAGCAACGGGGTGAGGAGGTGATTCCATCGAGACAGCCCACCCGAGGACACACCGCCCCACCCCGGCTACAACGAGGCCAGCACTGTCTGAATCCGTGCCCTCCTACTGGTGGGTGAACCACAAGCAGACCTACCGGCAGGAGACCGACGGCGGCTACATCTGGTCGCCGAAGGCGAATGCCAACGGCGCCCGCAACGTTACCTACGACAACCTCAGCCGCTGCCAGCGGGGGGATGTGGTGTTCAGCTATGCCAAGGGGCGGATCAGCCAGCTGGGCCTGGTGGAAACGGCAGCGGTCACTGCAGCCAAGCCGCCGGAGTTCGGCTCAGCGGGGGAGAACTGGAGCCAGGAGGGCTGGCTGGTGCGGGTGAACTGGCAGCCGCTGCGCCAGGCGTTGGTACCCCAGACGTTCTTTGCGTTGCTGCAACCGCTGCTGCCGGAACGCCACAGCCCGATCAGCACCAGCACCGGCCGGGGCAACCAGGGGGTGTACCTGGCCGGGCTGAGCGAAAGCCTGGGGCTGCTGTTGCTCCGGCTAATCGAGGAGCACGCCGATCCGGCGGTGCGGGTGCACTTGGTGGTGCTGGCGGAAGAGGGGGAGTACACCGCCGCGCTGCTCGATGACATGCAGCGGTTGCGGGAGGTACCCAGCAGCACCGAGCGCGATGCCCTCACCAAAGCGCGGCTGGGGCAGGGATTGTTTCGCCATCGGGTGTCGGAGCTGGAGCCGGCCTGCCGGGTCACGGGGCTGGCGCGGCAGGAGTTCCTGGTGGCGAGCCACATCAAAGCCTGGCGATCCTGCGACAACAGCGAGCGGCTGAGCGGATCCAATGGCCTGCTGCTCTCCCCCCATGTAGACAAACTGTTTGACCGCCATTGGATCAGCTTCGATGGGGGCGGACAGCTGATCTGGCAGCACGAGGCGGCTGGGGAGGCCTTGCACTGCTGGGGCATCGGAGGGGCGAATCTGATCCGGCCGTTCAGCCGCGAGCAGGAAGCGTTCTTGAGTGCCCACCGGGAAGCCTTGAGGCACTGAAGCCGATGGGTCAAGATGCTTCGTTTGGTTTGGCCAGAAAAGGCTGATCCGGCTGGCCAGGGCGCTTGATCACGGCGTGCGTGAGATCTTCCTCCGTGATTGCAGGGATCTCCTCATACTCTTCGGGTTGGATGACATGGGAATCCACGCGCGGAAGATCAGAGTGGATCTCGCCTTCAGGAGAAGTGGGGGAAAAAACGAAGTCGTTCTCGCTCATTGGCCTTTCGCATGGAGATGATGTGCCTGATGCCGTTGCGCTCTGTGTAGACCACGATCACAGCGCGGCCCCGAAGCAAGCCGACACAAACGATTCTGACTTCACCATAGTCTCGCCGTCGATCAGGGAACTGGCTCGTGGGGCCGGCGAAAGCGCTCTCAGCATCGAGGAAATCCAGGCCGCGCTGCTCCAGGGTGCGCAGGCGCTTAGCCGGATCAAAGCGGATCACCTGGCAGGAACCGCTGGATGAAGGCCGCCACCGGCATGGGCCCGCAGCGGGGGATCCAGCTGGCGCCGCCTGGAATCCGGCGCCAGCACTGCACCTGAAGCTGGGGGTCGGTGCCGGGGAGCAGCTGCACCCGGTAGCGGTACTCCGCATCGGCCGCCTGGTCCGGGCTGGCCAGGGGTTCGGCTTGGTGCTGGATACTCAGAAAGGCGCCTAGGAAGCTGGAGGCATCGGGGGCCTCATGCAGGGCTGCCGCAAAGCGCCAGGCAGCGCCGGTTGGGTAGCCGTCATGGTGGAGGTAGAGGTGGTGGAGCGGGTGATAAGGAAAACCGGAGAATGAATAAACGGCGCGGGTGGCCAAAGTGAGGAAGCGGCTGCTCTCACCAGTGCCACCCATGTCTCATCCAGGTGAATCAGGATTATCTGAAGAGCATGCACAAAGGCGATATGCATGTGATAGAAAAGGGGTTTTAGTTCGATATTAACTATTGAAGAAAAGCTGATAGAAGGCCTGCATTGGCATCGCCGAGCAACCACTTCAACTGCTTGTAATTTTATAGACACTATCTCCAACCTCGGCGGCCAGTGGTCCGTCGGCATGCGCATTATCAAGAGGACCTCAGAAATCCCGCAAGCCTTTCGTCTCCTGTGCTTTGGACGCATGCGCGGGCAACCGCCGAAAGCTCTTGCTCTTCTCGCATCATCACCCGTATGCGCTTTGCGGCCTGCTTTACCCGGTCGCACGCTACAGCATTTGTTGGGTCCTTCTCGCACATGCAAAGCTCCCGCCGATACTCCTGCACTCGGTTCCAGCACTCTGCCCAGACAGTTTTGCGCTTATCCATGAGTGGTGGAAAGTCTAGGTTGTAGCGCTCAACCGAATACTCCACCCGAGACCTCTCCCAGTCATTGTTGATGTGCGGTGCGGGGATAGCGTGCCCTTCGATATCAAAAAAGAGCAAGACCGGATCGTCTTCGTCGACTGGGTCGAGCAGCATGGGCACTTCGTAGCGAATGTCGCCATTCTCACCAACACGGGCACAGCCATTTCGGAGGGGGAAGAAAGTGCTTTTCTTGCGATTCCCGGCATTGCCGCAGATCCGGTAGTTCTCCCAGGCAAAGGCAAGCCACCAGTAGCCCTCATGGGAGGTGCCATCGAGATCTTTGGCGCTTTTCTTCGGCCGATAGTGCTCCACATCCCAGTGACTAAAGCAGTCCTTCGCCTCTGAAAACCAGCACGTATCCATTCAGGGGTCGGGATGGCTCGCCAGGAACTCCGCTCCTGCTGATCTCTTGACGGCACGGTAATTCCCGCTTGTATCTCAGGCAGAGACTCCATGAGATGCCCACCCCTACGGCCGGAATATCAGAAACGGATTGGTTGGCGACACCTGCCAGTGTCAGTGCGCTGGTCATGGTCCAGCAGGAACAGAGCCAGCAGCTGCAGCAACAGCTCACCGCTCTGGCCACTGAGCTTGCTGGGTTGCGGGAACGG
>NZ_JAHLZB010000039.1:0-56815 GCF_025128255.1 Synechococcus sp. CS-205 | reverse complement strand
TGAACCTGCTGCGGCGCGGCGGCTACCGCTCGATCCGACGGGGGCTCCGGGAACTGGCTTACGACATCAGAGGGATGCTGGCGTTGGGCGGGGTTCAGCTCGCGGGAGCGAGGTTGGAGTGACTTTCAGGCAACCCTGGGGTCCTGCCCTGGTTGCTGAGTGGGGTGTCGAGTCGCCGCCAGGCCGGGCGCACACCCACCGCATCCCTCGGCCAGTCCCTCGCGCCGCGTCAAGGATCGGGCCATGCGCCCCTGGAGGCTCTGCCTCGGGGCGTCCTTGTCGCGGCGTTGCGGCCGGCCGGTGGGGGTGGGGTTCTCCGCCGTCCTGCCGATGGCTTCCCCCGCTTCCTCCCTCCGCCGCCGCCAGGAGCAGTCCCCGGCTCTCAGCCGTTCTGCCCTGCGGGCCCGCCATGCTCTGGTGCTGGAGCACCTGCCGCTCGCCGATGCCCTGGCTTCCGCCACCGCCCGGCGCCTGTTCCCGCTGGTGGAGCGGGAGGATCTGATCCAGGTGGCCCGGGAGGCCCTGGTCCGCTCAGCTCCCCGCTGCCGAGAAGGCGAGCCCGCCGGGCCTTATCTGCGCCGCTGCATCGCCGGGGCCCTGCAGCACCACTGCGTGATCGCGTCCGTCTGGTGCGCATCTCCCGCCGCGAGCACGAGAAGGGCACCTGCCCGCTCGGCCACACCAGCCTCGATGCTCCCGCTGCAGGTGAGTCTTCCCTGCTCGATCAGCTGGCCGCTCCCGCAGCCGCGCCCTCGCTGGATCCTTCCCTCGCCGGGCCGGCCCTGGAGCAGCTGGTGGAGCAGCTCCCGGCAGCCCAGGCCACGGCCCTGCGGCTCACCGTCCTCCAGGGGCTGTCCCTGCGAGCCGCCGTGGCGCAGCTGCAGATCAGCCCGATGGCGGTGCAGCGGGCCCAGAAGAAGGCCCTCGCCACCCTGCGCCAGCAGCTCAAGTCATTAGGTCATCCATCAGCGCATCCGGTAGGGGTGCAGCAGCGGCCAGGGCCTCGGCCTCGCTGATCAGGGCGCTCTTGGTGAGGCTGGCATCCAGCAGCACGCCGTAGCTGCTGGAGCAGGTCTCGATGATCTCGGCCTTGGTCATCGCCGCAAAGTCCACAGAGCTGCTGTCGGCATCGGCTTCGCTGACCGGCAGCCATGCGGCGCCATCGTCTGCTGGTTCGGCCGGGAGCTCCTCGATTGGAGCTTCCGGCTCGGCCGGTTGCTCCGGTTCTGGTTCGGGGGCAGGTGCCGGTGCCGGTGCCGGGCCGACGGTCCAGCCCAGCGCCTGCCAGCCGTCGGCATGCACGGCCCAGGCATAGATCTCCTGGTCGCCGTTGTGCAGCAGCACCCAGCCGGTGCGGGGATCGATCGGCGTGGCGCTGGCTGTTGGTGTTGTGGTCATGGCGCTCAGGCGGGGATGGTGGCAGTGAGGCCCACGTGCAGGTCGGCCGGGGTGGACGGGGTCACCACGGCCTTGGCGAAACACACGCACGGCCACTGCACCCGCGCCTGATCGCCGGCGGCGATGCTGATGTCGTGGCCGCTGAGATAGGCCTCCACCCGGCCGCCTTCTGCCGGCAGCGACACCTTCACCGCACTCACAAAGCTGCCGGTGGCGCCGTCCTTGAGCAGCGGTGCCAGCTGCAGGTCCACCGTCACCGCGGCGGTGTGGTTCGAATGGCTGGCCACCAGCGTGAACCGGGCGGCCGCATCGAGCTTGGTGTTCAGCCGCACCACCTCACCACTAACGAACTTCTTGGGGGCGGGGCGCAGGGCGCCGTGGGCGATGGCGCCCACCAGGGTGGTCTCCGCATCGATCAGCGGGTTGCTGCGATGGGCCTGGGGAATGGAGGGCATGGGGAGGCTCCGGTGATCGGGATCAGGGCTGGTGGCTCAGGGGTTTGCGATCAGGGCGTGGTGATCACCGGCGGAGTGATCGCATGCAGGCGGCCGGCGGCGCGGGGGTGCAGCACCGCAAAACCCACGTACCAATCGACGCGGGTGCGGAACACCGGCGCATCGGGCACTTCGCCCAGGTCCCGCACCGAGATGCCGTAGCGGCCCTGGAAGGGTCCCTGCAGGCCGGTCACCCCCTGATCGCCCAGGGCGAGGCAGTAGATCGAGCTGGTGCCGCCGGCCTCGCCATACCCGAGCACTTCACGGCCCTGGGCATCGCGGTCGACGGTGAGGATCTCGCAGTCCTGGTAGCGGTGCACCGTCATGCCCAGGGCATTGGTCTCGGCCACGTAGGAGCAGCAGTTGCTGCTGCGGGCCAGGGCATTGAGCTGGCGGCGCATGGCGCGGCCCATCAGCAGCAGCTTGGGCCGGCCCATGCCGTCGACGGCATCGATCAGCTCATCGAGCGGATCAAAGGCCAGCGGCTGGTTGCCGTTGTCGATCGCCAGCTCGCTGCCGGCCGGCAGCCGCTTGGCCAGGCCGTCAAAGGCCCGCGCATCGGCACTGGCGTCACCGTTGACGATCGTCGCCTCCAGCGTCAGCCGCATCGAGCGGATCTTCATCTCGATCTGGCTGGCCCGGGCCTCCGGGCCCATCAGGTCCACGATCGAGCGGTCCACATCCACATCACCGCCAAAGAGGTGCACGGCCTCAGCGCGCTGGTCGATCACGCCGTAGCTCTGGCTGTAGCCCTCGTTCACCGCCCGGAAGCCCACCGCGGGCAGTTCCTGTTCGGCGGCATAGAACAGGCCGCTGCCGTTGATGTTCAGAAATGGCAGCCGGGCCAGCAGTTCCCCCTCCGAGAAGGTCTTGAGCACGGCGAGGTGCTCGAGGCGGGTTTCGTACTTGGCTGCCTCGATCAGGGTGAGGCCCATGACAGGGGTGGGGCCAGGCCCCAGGGAGTTCACGGGCTATTGCCGAGCTTCCCGTTTCAGCGGTAGCGGTAGCGGCAGGCCAGGATCACCAGCACATTCGCTTCCAGGCGATACACCAGCCGATGCTCGTCATCGATGCGGCGTGACCAGCAACCCGAGAGGTTCTCGCGCAGCGGTTCCGGCTTGCCGATCCCCACGAAGGTGTCGCGCAGGCAGGCCTGGATCAGCTGGTTGATCCGCCGCAACTGTTTGCGCTCCTGGCCCTGCCAATAGAGGTAGTCCTCCCAGGCAGTGGGAGTCCACGCCACCCGCTCAGCGGCCGGCATCGAGCTGATCAGCGTCGATCAGGGGGTGTTCGAGCAGCTCGCCGCGTTCGGCTTGCTCCAAGGACCGCTGCAGGTGGGCGGCGTTAGCCGGAGAGCGCAGCAGATGCACCGTTTCCATCAGGCTGTTGTAGGTATCGAGCGACATCACCACGGCGCCCTGGGCGTGGCGCCGCGTGATCAGGGTGACATCGGCGTCCGCCTCGACGCGATCGAGCACGGCCTTGAAGCTCTCGCGGGCTTCCGAAAAGCTGACCACCTGCATCTGAGTCGTCCAACTCCCTGTACAACAGGATAGGACTGCTGGCTTGGCTGTGCACGGCAAGAGCAGGGGAGAGCCCTGCTGCCATGTCCACAACCTCTGCCACCGAAGCTGCCGCCGCAGCCACCACCCCTGCGGCCCAGCCACCGTTCAATCCTGAACGCTGGCAGCAGTTCTGGGACCACTGGAAGGCGGAGCCCCAGCAGCTCGATGGCATCGAGCAGTTGCGCCTTGTGGTCATAGCCGCCGACCCCGCGATCCTCACGGAGGCCGCCCCCTGGCGACAGACCTTCTCCTCTGCTCCACCAGCTCCGTCGGCCCCGGCCCATGCCAATCCTCTGCCGGTGGCCTGGGAGAACCAGAACGACAACGCCAGCGGCACTGGCTACCGCGAGTGTTTCTCCAGCAGCTGCGCCATGCTCGCCCGCTTCTGGGGCAAGGTCGGCTCGGACGATGAGTACAACCTCATCCGCGCCCGCTACGGCGACACCACCTCCGCGGAAGCACAGCTGTCGGCTCTTCGCTCGCTGGGGCTGACGGCCAACTTCACCACCAACGGCACCCGTAGCGATCTGGAGTCCGAGATCAGCGCCGGCCGGCCGGTGGCGGTGGGCTGGCTGCATCACGGCCCCGCCTCGGGCCCCTCTGGCGGCGGCCACTGGAGCGTGGTGATCGGTTTCACCGACACCCATGCCATCCACAACGACCCCAATGGTGAGGCCGATCTGGTGCATGGCGGCTACACCGCCAACACCAATGGGGCGGGCCAGCACTACAGCTGGAAGAACTGGCGGCCTCGCTGGGAAGCCGATGGTCCCGGCACCGGCTGGCTGCTCACCTGCCATCCCTGAGGGGAGGCCTTCAGGGAGCCATGGCGGGTCCGGCGGGCTTTGATCGGGAAAAGTTCCTGCTGTGGGCCGTGGCCGGTATCTTCATCGCCCAGTTCTCGCTCTATGCCGCCGGCCTGGGCGTCTGCTTCCACCTGGGCCAGCAGAAGCTGCAGCGAGCGGCCTGCGCCAGCTACCCCGAAACCCTGCAGCGCACGTTCGAGACGGCACTGGGCACAGCTCTGGCGCTGCTGGGGGGCAGCAGCCTGGCGGCTGGTCGCCGAAAGGATCCGGATGGCTGACGCGGAATGGCCTGTCGACCTGCTCCACCGGCTCTCTGTAGATCGGCTGCGCGCAGCCCTCCTCGTGGTCCTGGCGGCCTCAAGGGCTGATGCGAGGCAGCCGGACGTGTGGCGTTGGCTCGGCTCCGCCTCGCTTGTTGGTCGTGGCTGCCCCTTGACCCCACCCGGCCTGCTTCGGGGTCTTCGCTACGCCTGCCATGGCTTCCTCATCATGGCACAGCTCACTTCAGCTCCATAGCTCTGAGTCACTGGAGCAGATCAGCATCCGCTGCCTCAGCACCTATCCGCAGCGCCACCGGCTGCTGAGGCTCTGCCACCAGATCCTGTTCGAGCGGATCGATCCTGCTGATCTGCCCAGCTGGGCAGCTGAGATTGAGCCCAGGCTCTGAGGGCCAGGTCCGAGGGTCCGGCCCGGCTGCGGCCGGGCATTTTTTGTTGCCCTCGGGGGTTGTCCGATCCAGCGCGGGTTCCCCGCAAAGGGTCGTGCCGGGCTTCTTCATGGTCCGCCGGGGGCAAGGGCTGCGCAAGGCGGCGAGGCCGCTGCGCGGTCGCCGCCCCTTGCCTTCCCGGCGGTGCATCGGGCGTCCCGTCACAGCGCCACAGGCGCCTGTTCCCATGTCCCCCTCTCTCGCTCGGCTCACCCGAGAAGATCCCGTGGCCCTGGTCGAGTCCTGCCACAGGGCCCTGCTCTGGATCCTGAGCAGCCACCAGGGCAAACCCATCCACCGCTTCTGGATCGATCACCCCTACGGAGAAGAGGAAATCACCCTGCTGGAGGAGGAGCTGCTCCCGGCGATCGAGCAGTTCCTCTCCCGCACCGGCGAGATCGATGCGGCGATCGAGGCCGCCCACGAGGCCGAGGTGGAGCGGGTCCAGGCCGCGATGGCAGCGGAGGCCACAGCTGTGGGTGTCTGATCGTGGCCGCCACAGGTGGTTCGGGTCCTGCAAGTCGCTCGGCCATGGGATCGGCGATGAATCACCAGCACTGCCCCGGCCCGCCTGGCGGACGCCAGGCTCGGCGCGGTCTGGCGAGGGTTTCACGAGCCGCTGTGCGGCCCTTGCCAGGCCGCACCGGCCGGGGCGATGGGGCGGGCGTTCCTCGCCTCCTTCCCATGGCCTCCTCTGCTCCCCTGGCCTGCCCGATCCGCCAGCTGGTGGTGCACATCTATCCCGCTGGCCTCAAGGTCGCCGGTGCCGAGAGGCTCACGGTCTTCTATGGCCGTCGCGGTCGCCCGGTCAAAAAGCCCCGCTACATGCCGGCTGAGCGGGCCCATGCGCTGGCGCGCAAGCTGGCGGCCAAGCGCCTCGGCACCGTCTCGGTGCTCTGAGGCGGCGGCCTTTCTGGCCCGGCGCTGCCGGGCCTTTCTGCTGCTCAGCGGTGGGAGCCGCGGCCGCTGGTCACGAAGCCAGCCCGGTAGAGCTCACTGGCACTCATGGCATGGGGGTTGAGCACTTCCCCGAAGCCACTGGCCGTGGCAGGGGCTGCCGTCAGGGCGCTGGCGGCCCCCATCGCCCCGCGCTGCTGAAACAGGAAGCCGTAGACGGGATGGATGCGCAGCTGATCGAGGAACTCGGCGGTGCTCAGCGGCCGGCCGTCATCCCCCAGCAGCGGCTGGCCCTGGCCGTCGAGCGGTTCGAGCACGTCGGTGCCGTCCTTGTCGCTGCTGAGGCGGAAGCTCTCGCCCAGCTGGCCCTTGAACACATCAAAGAACGTGCCGCGGCTGTCACCGCCATTGCGGCCCTCGGCTTCTGAGAAGGCGCGCTCCAGCAGCCGTTCCTTGCGGAGCTGCAGCACCAGGGTGGAGGCCGCATCGCGCTCAGCGGCCACAGCCGCCACCTTCTTGGCGGAGGCCTCCTCCATCTGCCGCTCGCGCAGCTCCACCTGTTGCTCCAGCAGCTGCTTCTGGCGTTCGGCCTCCTGGAGGCGGGAGTATTCCTCCGGGTTGATCTCCGAGAAGCGGGTCAGCTGCTGGCGCAGACCGCGCAGTTCTTTCTCCAGCTGGTTGGTGCGGCGGCGTTCGGCCTTGAGGGCCTCGCTGAGGCCGTCTTTCCCCTGGGGGGCCGGATCGATACCGCTGGGAGACGGATCGCCGGACTCTGTGGCGAAGGTCTCGCAGCTGCCGGCCCGTGCATCAGCATCGCCCCCGTCCTGGGGGTCGTCGCTGTAGGAGCGCGGCTCGAGCTGGTCCGTCTTGCTGGGCGCACCTCTCGGTGCGACCTGATCGGTGCTGGTGCTGCTGGTGCTGGTGGCCATGACCCGTCGCGGCTGTCAGTGGATCGGCAGCCCGTCGCGGCGCTGCCTGTTCCCTGTTGCCGAGGAGCTCAATCAGCAGCCCTGAGCCACATAGACAGGGATGCTCACAGAGTCCCCTGGCTGACCGGAGTGGATACGGAGAGCACCGTTCCCACCCGAGGTCTCGTAGCCCGTGCGCTTGGTTGTGAAGGTCAGATCCACCTGGTAGTTGCCTGCCCTGCCGCTGTAGACGCTGGGAGTGCCTGCAGGAGCCCCCTCAATCGGATCCGAGCGGGTATAGGCGATCGAGCGCAACTGGTCATCGAGTTTCAGCACCATCGAGCCGTTGAAATCCCAGGCGGCATACAACGGTCCCTCCCAGCCTTTGCTGCCTCGACTTGAGGCGGCACCACTGCAGCCCATGATCCCCGTGTCAGAGAAGGCAAAAGTGCCCACGGCTGGGACCGCAGAGACAGCTGCCGGCATCAGCGCCAGGCTGAAAGCCCCCAGAGACAACCAGAGTTCTTTCATGGGGACTGCATCAGTGGTCCCAAGCTATTCAGAGCGGCGCCGTTGGTTCGATTGGGCTTGAGGGTTCCAAACACTCGCTCACCGATCAGGGGCTGAACCAGGGCGCCGATGCCGCCGGAGCCGTAGTTGGCGCCGAACTCCAGCACCGAGAACTCTGTGTCCTGGGCGTAGGGATCCACATCGGCATCACCGGCGGGGTTGAGCAGCGACAGGTTCCCCAGCCAGATCCAGCCCTCGCAGGGGGCCACCACGGTGATGCCGCCGGAGGCCACCCGCCGGCCGTGTTGCTGCCAGACCAGATCGCTGCTCAGCCAGAGGGCACCGGGGTTGGGCGGCAGGCGGGCGCTGCGGCAGAGGGTGCCGTTGTAGGTGAAGTCTCCGGTGTCCACGCCGGGGCCGTTCTCCTTGGCGGAGATGTAGTTGGCGCGCTCGAGGAGGCACTCGAGCACGTGGCTGGCCACCACCGCGGAGCTGGTGTCGCCAAGGATGGCGTTTTCGGCCAGCAGCAGACGGGCATTGGCGAAGGGCTGCAGGGGGGTGGGGCCCCACAGAGCTGCATTGCGCTGGTGCTGGCTGCTGGTGCAATGGCGCGGGCTGATCATTGCCATCGCTCAACCCCGCAGCAGAGCCGTGCTGCCCAGCGTCCCGGCGGCGGCAGCTCTGAACTGAACCCAGCTGGCCAACGCTGGCAGGAGCAGCAGGAGCTGCTCGGAGTAGCGTCGTCGCTGGCTGAGCAGGGCCGCCGAGCTGGAGCGGGGATTGGCGTAGACGGTTTCGCTCTCCTGGCGCAACAGAGCGGTGTCGTAGGCGATCACGTCGGCTTTCTGCAGCGGGGCATCCCCAGCGGCTGCCACTGAGCCGGCGATTGGTCCGGAATGGGAGTGCTTCTCGATCGCCTGCTCCTGCTCGGGGCCGGCCGCTAGCAGTTGCTGATCGATCAGGGCCACTGCATCGAGCAGGGCGCGGGCGCAGAGCACGCCGGCGGGGTGGTGGCGCTCCAGATCCGCCATCGCCCGGCCGATGGCATCGAGGCAGGGCACCGTGGCCGGTAGGGCCAGAGCCTGCCGGATCGACTCTTGATCGCTGGGTTGCCAGATTGCAGCCAGGGTTTGTGAATCCGGCACGGCGGTGGCGATCGAGAGGACAACTCCTGTTGCCGGGGGCCTGGTGCTGGGGTTCGATGCGGCCTGGACGGCGCATCAGCCCAGTGGTGTGGCCCTGGTGCAGCAGCACGGAGATGCATGGTCGTGTGTGGCCCTGGCTCCCAGCTACCAGGGCTTCATCAACCTGGCCCATGGCACCCCTGTGGACTGGGCGGCACGGCCGCAGGGCAGCAGGCCAGAGATCGATGCACTGCTGGACGCCGCTGAACGCCTTGGCGGTCGGCCGGTGGATCTGATCGCCTTCGACATGCCGCTTTCCACCGAGCCGATCGCCAAGCGACGTGCGGCCGATCGCGAGGTGTCGCGGTTGTTCGGCAACCGGGGCTGCGCCGTCCATAGCCCAACGGCTCTACGGCCAGGAGCCATCGCTGACCGGATCCGTCAGGAGCTGCAGAGCAGGGGCTACCCCCTGCACACCGCCACAGATTGCCCTGGGCCTCGCGGGGTGATCGAGGTCTATCCCCATGTCGCCCTGCTGGTGCTGCTGGCGCGCGACTACCGGGTTCCCTACAAGGTCAGCCGCTCGCTTCTGTACTGGAAGGCTGAGCACTTGCCGGTTTCCGAGAGGATCCGCCGGCTACTGGTGGAGTTCCGGCAGATCCGAACCGCCCTGAATCAGCACATCGGGGCCATTGCCCTACCTCTGCCGGAGCCTGAGCAGGTGTCCGCACTTGCTGCCCTCAAGCCGCTGGAAGACAGCCTCGATGCACTGGTCTGCGCCTGGGTGGGGATGGAGCACCTACAGGGCCGCACGCGGGGCCTGGGCGATTCCATTGCCGCAATCCGGTGCCCTGAACAGGCCTTCCGCTCATGGAAGGATTCGCCGGGTTAGGTGGGGGCTGGTGCCACACCGGCCAGATCCCCCAGCCATTGCTGCAGGGCGGCGTCGCTGACGATGCCCCTCTCGTGCAGCTGCAGCATCTCCGTCACGGTGGGCTGGGGTTTGGGTGCCGGTGCGAGCGGGCTGATCTCCACCACCAGTGCTGGCCCCGTGCCATCGGGACCGCCCTGCTGCGGCAGCGGTTCACCGGTGATGGCGCACCAGTGCTGCAGCAGCGACGAGAACATCGAGGCTTTCTGGATCGCCTGGCTCTGCAGCAGGGCATAGGCCTGGGAGGCCGCCATCGAGATCTCCATCGCCGTGCGCGGTGCTCCCTGGGCGGCAGCCGGGATCAGGGCATCGCGGCGCATGCCCCGATCGAGCGACTCCAGCCAGGCCCGGTGCTCGGCCAACGAGCGGGCCTGGATCTCCACGAACTGGAAGCTGGCACCCTCCGGCAGGTCGATCACGGTGTTGGGCCCCAGCACCACCGGTTCACTCGGCTGTCCCGTCCCTATCGGACCTGCCACACCGGTGCGCACTCCCACCGGTAGGGCTGTTCGGTAGAGCAGCTCCTGGTAGTCGCTCTGACAGCGGAAGTGGTTGAGGTATTGGTGTGCCAGGCCCAAGTGGGGCAGCTCCCCTTCCCCGAAGGGCGCGCCATGGCTGGCGTACCAGATGGCGGGGAGTTGGCTGATGCCGCGGTAGTGGCGCTGATCCAGGCGCTGCTTGCGCCAGCCCGATGGCGCCTGGGGATCGACCACCAGGGTCTCGGTCGTCAGGGTCATGCCAGGCCCCCCGGGGCCATCGGTAACAAGTGAGGCCGTCAGGTACTGCCAGCGGTGGGGCGGGGGATCCTGCGGTGGGGCGCCCTCAGAAGCCAGGGTGATGGTATTGGGGCGCCGCTCCCGCCAGGTGATCGCATCCGGCAGCGCATGGTTGCCAGGGAGGTGCCAGTGAAGAACGTCTCCCCGCTCAAGCAGCAACAGCCGCGGCAACGACAGGCGATCGCCATTTCGCAAGGCCTGCTGCCGGTCCCCTTCGCTGGGCCAGAGGTGGGCCGGTGGGATCACCGCCACCAGGGCCGCCCCATCGCGCAGCACCAGCAGATCGGCGGCTTCCAGGAACACTCCCAGGTCGGTGCCGCACCCGTCCACGTCACTGATCACCTCCTGCAGCGAGGTCGGCAGCTCGCGCCAGTGACTGGAAGCCAGCATCCCGGCAAAGGTGCGCAGGGCGTCGCGGAAGAAACCCGAGGGCAGGGCAGCGTCGACCCGGCGTCGGTAGGCGGACTCAGGCTCCCGCTCGCCGCGGGGCAGGTAATGCTCCTTGCGGCCTGCCCCGGTGGGGCCGGCGAGCAGGTGCCAGCAGTCCTGCACCAGCTGCAGGCGGGGCAGCAGAGCCGCCAGGGTGGGGTGAAGCGGCCAGGAGAGGGGATCCGAGGAGAGCTGGGACAAGCCCGATCAGCGGCTGTTGGCTATTGCCGGTGAAGCGCACCATGCAGTGCCACTGGTCCCGATCAGAAAGGCGGCAAGACCTAAGGACCTGAGTCCGGGTGGTTCTCAGACCCGCGAACACCACCTACGGTTTGAGGGGATCAGCTGAAAACCACTGCAATCACAACCGGCTCAACCCGTTCAGCCCATGATTTGCGGCTGGATATCGGAAAGAGATTTACCCCTCGGAGTGGTTCACGGAAACCACCGAAGAATAAGTTGTACCTACCCCTAAGCTATGTGTCATCAATTCATTGACTGTTGCCAAGCCATCAATTATGTGCTATAGTTGCCGAAAATAATGAAACTTGCATGAAAGGCACTGTTTCGCCAGAGCTGCGAACTATCTTCTGTGATCCGGAGATGCGCAAAAAGTTTATGATGGGATTCTCCGAGTCAGATCATACAAGTAATGCAATTATCGACTTGGGCAATGATCAGAATGTCGTTGTAACTAGATTTTCGGCAACTCGCCCTTCACCCAAAACCACAAGGAGCTGTAGAAGAAGGCGAAATATATTTGAAATCCTGAGCGGCAAGTAGTTCTGAGTGAATATCGCATTTAGCGCAGTTATTATATTTGCGCTTTTGCTGCCAGGCTTGATTTTCTTAAGTGCATATCAGAACGGAATAAGAAGCTGGATAAGCCCTGATGGCGGCGACTCGCTTGCGAGGGATATTGCCGGAGCTTTAATTGTATCTATTGTGCTCCATTCTGCCTGGATTGGCCTTGCCTCCAAGGTTGGGTATACCATCGATTTTCAGTCAGTGCTGGTTTTCCTTACTGGATACAGCGAGGAGAAGGCTAGTCTCTTTGCGAATGCTATTCAATCTGCAGCCAAGTCGAGCCAGCTGCTGGCAATATACTTTTTAACGCTTTATTTTGGTGCTGCGGCCTCAGGGTTTCTTTTTCATTCGGTTGTTGTATGGTTTGGGCTTGACGGAATTATACCTCTACTGAGACTCCGAAATCACTGGAGCTACCTATTGTCTGGCAGGCTTTCATGCTTTAGCGAGCTTGCACAGGAATTTGGTGGAAGGCCTGTCTACGGAGTATTTGCCACGGCAGTCGTAAGGCACGAAGAGGGCTCATACCTATACCGAGGTCTAATAGTTGATTGGGTATGCCGCTCTAATGGTGAGCTTGATCGCATTATCATAGAAGGTGCGCACCGAAGGAGACTTGATGATGATCGAAAACCTCGGCGAACTCGATTGCCATCTGATTACTATCTACGAGCAGATAAGCGCTATTACTGGATAGAGGGAAACTATTTCACCTTAAGATACTCCGAGATTAGCACGCTTAATCTTGAATATATTCCTGATTTCCAGTTCAAGCCTGTAAGTCGACGTTTCCCGATGAACTGGTGGGATTTCCGTCGGGTGCTGTGGATTAACTATCTGAAGCGGCTGGCAAGGTGGAGAAGTTTCGTAAGAATCAGAGTTCGACCAGCCATCGCTTCATGGAAGGAAAGAGTACGCAGTGTGTTTCATTCTTAGTTTCTTAGATAGCGTGGCGGCAGAGGTCCAACATCATCGTTCACCCGACCCGGCGAAGGGGGTCGGCAAGGCGGCTATGATTTTTGCAGGCGGGTGATGATGTGCGTTAGCTCCACCGCCACCACCGGTTCAACGAGAATTACAAAGTATTTCCAGCTAGTTACGGGCATAGAGAGGTTTGTCGTAGTTTATGAGCAAGAGGAATCCAAGTATGTCTACTAACCCACAGCTTCTTGACGAATTAACTCCAGATCAAGTTGCCGCATTTAAAGAGAGAGCTCTTCAGAATCAAAGATCATCTCTACTTAGAGTAGCAGGAATTGATTCGATGAGAAATAGTCCCCTCAGTATGTGGGCTGAAGTGCCTGAGCAAGCGGATCTTCCTCGGCTTGAGCTGAGCTCGGAAGGCGCGAGACTTGGCCCAGTCATTGCGGAAGGCGATTCCTGGTTTGATTATTTTCCTGGAATTGATGTTATCGATCAGTTGCGTGCATTGGGTTATGTCTTTGACAAAAACTACGCAAAGGCGGGAGACACCCTGGAGAATATGATTTATGGCTCTAAGTACGATACATTGACTTATGCTCGATTATCTCCAAGTCTCACCGAAGTCCTCAAACGCCTTGAATCGACTAAACACAAGATTTTCTTTTTTTCGGCGGGAGGAAATGATGTAGCAGGCGATGGGTTCGCTCAATTTCTGAATCATAAAGATTCGGGTCTACCCCCATTTCGCGAATCACACGCAGAAATAGTAATTAGTCAGATCTTCAAGAAATACTTGATTGATCTAGTTGATAAGGTCTCGAGTGTTTCGCCTACAACAGTAATAATGATGCACGGCTATGGTTACACCATGCCAACAGGAAAAGCTGTAATTAATGCTGGACCGCTACGCTTCGTTGGACCATGGCTTAGGCCAGCGCTTACCGAAAAAGGCATTATTGATCAAACCGAGCAACAAGACATCGTTTTTCGAGTTATCGACATGTATAATGAAACTCTTCAGGCAGTTGCAGCCGAAAAGCCATCTTTTAAATATGTTGATCTTCGCGGATTAATTGATTCCAAACAGGATTGGGTCAATGAGCTTCATCTGCGAAACTCAGCATATTATAGAGTTGCTCGGCATATCCACTCGGAAGTCATGAGCCTCTTTGGGATGGGCATGTGAAGATAGAAGTGAATATCTAGGTCCGAGGGGCTAACACGGCCATTCAGCAGAGCCGCCACTAAGGAATATGCTGATTAACTGAGAGGGGAACTGCGGCCCGCTGACGGCAGCGTTGATAGTAGACAGAAAAGAGAGGCATAGCCCATGAAGAAAGTGAACAAGGCTGGGGCGTCCTGGTCAGACGTCAAGAGCAAGGTTACAAAGCTGGACTCACCTCAGCTGGTCAACCTAGTCGCAGACCTTTATCGGCTCTCCAAGGAGAATCAGGCCTTTCTTCATGCTCGGCTAGCGGTCGTTGAAGACCCGCTGGAGTTCTACAAGAAAATCATCAACGAATGCATGTACCCGGATGTTCACAAGAACAAGCCTATCCAGATTGCAAAGGCCAAAAAAGCCATCAGTGACTACAGCAAGGCCGTCGGCGACGCATTGGGAGAAGCGGAGCTGATGACTTTTTTCGTGGAGCAAGGAAACGCCTTGACGATCGACTACGGCGATATCGATGAAGGATTCTACGCTGCCCTCAACCTGATGTTTCGTCGCGCCATCGAAAAGGTTTGCAGCTTGCCCGACTCAAGCCGGGACGCGTTCAAAGTGAGACTGGAAGCCATTATGAGGTCTTCTGCTCATATTGGCTGGGGTTATCACGATGAGCTGCGCGCCGACTATTTCCGCGCCTTTCCAGAGGACAAGTAGTCGGCGAACAAGGCGCTGGTTCACACCAGCGTGGGCGCCTGCCACTCAGGTGCAGCGTTAACCCCCCAACTCCTCATCAGCACTCACCGCCATTGCCACCACGCGAACGGCACAAGCCTGGCAGATCTCAGCCCAACGATCGATGGTGATGCCCAACCGCTCTGGAATCTCGTGGGCTGCTGTTCCCTCCCGCAGCAACTTCTGCCCTCGCGCATGCAGCTCCCGCCAGCGCCCCGGCACCGAGATCAAGAACCCCTTGTCGCGCAGGTAGTGGGTGATCTCACCGTTCACGTAGGGCCTGGCGTAGGCGATGAAGTGATTAGGGCTGCGGCCGGGACGCTGGTTGTCGTAGCGGCGTGAGGCCTTGATCAGACCGATCGCCGCCAGCTGCTCCAGGTCTTCTCTGGGGTGGCCGGTGCGGCGGGCGTAGTTGGCCGCCACTTTCGCCGCAAAGGGCAGGTGTTCCACCACCAGGGCATCCGTATCGGCATGGGGTGAGCGCAACGCGCCGCGCCGGTTGCTGGGCGGTGTTTTGCCTGGCGCACCTCTCGGTGCGACGACCCGGGCGGTGGCCTGCTGGGGCCTGGGGCGGTGGGTAGGTGGGTCCGTGGTCATCGTCAGAGGGGGTATTGCTCGGGGCCTGGCCCCTCAGCGGGAGAACAGCAGCGGCCGGGGGGCGGCCTTGCCGCTGCCGCGCCAGTGCTGGGTCTGCAGCCAGATCACGCCCTGGCAGAAGGCATCCACGAGGTCGTCGTGGGCGGCATTGGGGAAGCCCAGCAGCTCGGTGATCAGGGCGTCGTTGCCGCTGCGGAAGGCCAGCTGGCCGGCCTCGAGCAGCGGGGCCACGGCATGGGCGCGGCTCACCTTGCTGCCCTGCGGACGCACGGCGATCAGACCAGGGATCTGGCGCCGGAGCAACTGGCAGAGGGCCGGGCCATTGGCGGCGTCCTCGATCAGCACCGCATCGGGACTTAGACCCTGGCCCAGCGATGCCAGGGTCTGGCTGAGGAATTTCATGACACCCGGCAGATCGAGGCGGTGGTGCTGGCTCCAGAGCACCTCGATCCGGTGGGCAAAGCCCCCCTGCTGATCGGCTTGGGCCGTTGCCGCCATCGATGGCATGGGCTGCGACGGGGGCCGCACCCGGGCGGCAGTGGGGTGCAGGTGCTCACCCCTGGCCTTCGCCTGGGCGACGGGATGACGGGAATCCGGGTCCGGCAGCAGACCCAGCAGGCAGAAGCCGCAGTAGTCGTTCTCCTGCCCGCCCTTGAAGCTCAGGTCGCAGCTGAGCACCACCGCCGCATAGGGCCGCTGACCGGTTCGCCCGCCTGGAGCAGGGGCAGGGGTGCCCGTGCAGCGACGGATCCAGGAGCGCTGAAACAGCAAGCCCTCCGCCGGCGACGGTCGCTGCTGGTAGAGGGCGTTCCACCAGTAGCTGCCGGCGCGGATGCGGATCTGCTCCAGCTCCTGAGGCGGAAAGCGCTCGGGGCAGAGGGCCTCGCCCGGCTCCCGCCAGTCCGGCTCCAGGCTGCAGCTGGCCGGGAAGACCAGTTGCTGTTGCTTGGGTTCGGCGATGGCCGGCAGATTCAGTACATGCCAGTGCTGGGGCGCATCGCCCGCTTCCTGCGCCAGCAGCCAGCCGATCAGGTCGTCCTGGTGCCAGCGGGTCAGCACCACCACCTGGGCGGCCCCTGCAACACCCCGTTGCGAGGGCCCCTCGGGGGCCGGTTCGGCGCGGGTGAGCCACACCGACTGGAACCACTCGATCAGCTTCAGGCGCTGGCCGGCAGAGTTGGCGTCTTCCGGACCCTTGTAGGGGTCATCGATGATCCCGAGCGCGTAGCCCTTGCCCGTGAAGGGGCCGCGCACACCGGCGGCGATGCAGCCGCCGCGCTCAGGGGTGAGCCAGTTGCCGACGGCGGTGGAGTCCCTGGAGAGGGCATGGCCGCAGGCCCGGTAGTAATGCCGCGCCTCGCGGCTGTGGGCATAGGCCAGCTCCGCCGAGTAGGAGGCGATGGCGCAGAAGCGCTGCGGGTAGCGGCTCACCCAGTAGGCGGGGAACAGCTTGGAGACCAGGAGGCTTTTCCCCAGCCGCGGCGGGCAGCAGACGATCAGGCGGTTGAGATCACCATCGGCCACACGCTGCAGCAGGGCGATCAGACGTTCGGCCCAGGTGTGGAAGGCGTAGCCGGGATAAGCGGCCACGATGAAATCGCGGAAGGCCTGCTGGAGGTGGCGCTGCTGCTGCCGATCTGGATCCGGCACGCCCAGCAGGCCCCAGTCGGCCCAGAGGTCGGTGGCTGGATCGAGCAGCAGGCCAGCAGTTGTGGCAGCAGGCGAACTCAAGGCCGGCTCTCCGGTGGCTTGATCGGCGCGCGCAGCAATCCACCAATCTCAGCGATCACCCGAAAAGCACCCACCGCCGCTGAAAACTGATCGGCGTCCATGGCCCGCCGGGCGCAGTCGTTGAGGGCAAAGATCTGCTCGGCCTGGTGTCGGCGCCGGTCGGAGATGAGTTCTTCCACCATCCGCTCGCGGGCGAGGTTCAGATAGCGATTGATGGTCTGGCTGTTGTTCACCCCCCAGCTTTCACGACCTTTTTCGTAGATCAGGGCCAGCGGAATCCGCTGGGCGATCCACAACTGAGCCTCGGCGACGCGCCGCTCCACCTCCAGCCGCGAGGGCCTCGGTGGCCGTTGGGCCGCCATGCCCTTCGGGCGGCGTGGGGGGTTGGCATGACCGATCGGCCGAGCGGGATCGGTGGGCTCATAAAGCGGCTGGCCGTTGTCATCTTCTGCGCTGGCAGCGCAGCGCAGGTCCTCCACCGGATCGGCAGGCACCTGGCAGTGGGAGCGCAGGGGCATCGGCTCAGAGCGGCAGGGCCTGTGCCTTGGGCGCTCGGATGGTCCAGAAGGGCCTGCCGCGCTTCTCGGTGGCGCTGCTCTGCTGGATCGCCGCATCACGGGCGGCCTTGAGCTGCTGCTCGATCTGCTGCACAGCCAGGGGGAAGTCGTAGCTCAGCCGACCCGGGTTGTGGCTGAACGCCCAGTCGTTGTGCGAGAACGCCGGATCCAGCTCACCGGCGTCCATCGCCGCGCTGAGCGCCTCGAGCAGGGGTTCGAGCTCCTGCTCCAGCTGCTTCTGCTGCGCCTTGAGCGCGGTGACGGCATCGAGCAGGGCCTCGATTGGCTCCGCCGCCGGAACAGCGGCATCAGCGGCGGCAGGGGCGATGGTCATGACGGCCGGCACAGCAACAAGCAGGCCAGGGGAATGGAGCCTGGCGATCAGCTCACTGTATGGGCTCTGCTCTTTGAGCCGCAATCACAACAGCTGTTAATTCCTAATGGGTGCTGGTTGAGGCTCAGAAGGGTCTGTGGGCCTGGCAGTAGCGGCTCCAGGCGGCGGCCCAGGCCGCCAGGCACTGCTCACGGCTGTAGAAGGTGCTCGTGAACGCCTCGCCCGGCTTGCTCCAGATCGTCTGGCCCAGCTCGTAGGCGTTCCCCTGAGCAGCCTCCAGCACCATGTAGCCCCCCAGCTGGGCGGCAGTGGAATAGGGCTTCCCGTGGGCGGAGAGGGTCTTGAGGTCGTAGAGCACCCGCACCTCGCGGCCCCGGCGCTCGCTGAGGGCCGGTGAGATGTAAGCGCCGTCAAAGGCGCCGGCCACGTTGCGGCTGAGGCAGCAGCTGAGCCGCTCGCTGGCGATCACCTGCACCTCCTCCCAGAGCGGCAGCTGCAGCAGCGGCAGGATCCAGTCCCGGTAGGCGTGATGCCCCGGCAGCTCCTCCACCGCCAGCAGGGCATCGGCCTGGCCACAGCCCACCAGGAAGCGGGCCTGGGTGTAGCGCTCCAGGGCCGCATGCACCGTCACCCCACGCGGCTCCCAGACGGGCCGCGTGGCCTCGATCGCCCGGCGGGCCGTGGCACTGAGGCCATGGGCCAGCACGCCGGTGATCGACACCGGGAACAGGTGATCGCCCAGCCAGTAGCGGTGGGCCGCCTCATCCCGCCACAGGCCGGGGATGGGATCAAGCCAGGTGCTGGTGGTCAGCATGGCCGTTGCACCAGCAACCCGGCGTGACAGAGCGCGTCACGCCCCAGATCCCGCTCGGCAGCAGAGATCTGGAGCAGCCCCCGCTTGAGTAACCATTCATCTATCAATAAAGGCATTAGCAAGCAGCAGGGAGTCAGGGAGATGGGGTGAATCGGGGGGTGTGAGTAGGAGGGTGTCTCTCCCCCCAGCCAAACCGTCACGCTGTTACAGCCACCGAGAACGACTGCACTGCAGGCGGTCTGGCCATAACTGCAGGGTGTTTCCGGCGCTTGTGGCAATGACATGGGCGCTCAGAGAACCGCCAGGGGGATGGCCACCGCGCGTGTGACCATGCCGGCGCCGCAGAAGCGCACCGGCCCGCGGCGCTGGGCGCCACTGAGCCGCAGCAGCAGCACCGACCAGCCATTGGCCCAGGCCGTTTCCCGCAGGATCGCTCCGATCGGCTGGGCCGTGTTGCTCACCAGCAGCTGGTCCTGCTCCAGCCGGAGTCCCTGGCGAGCCAGGGTCTGGGCCGCCAGCTCGGCGCTGATCTCCAGGTCGTGGGCCTGGTGGGCCGCCAGCTCCACCAGCTCGCCGATGGTGCGGGTCACGGTGCGATCGGCGCACTCCACCCTGGCGGGGTACTGCAGGATCATCTGCAGGCAGCGCTGCTCATCGGCCAGCTCGGTGCTCTGGCTGTAGCTCTCCCACTCGTGGGAAGCGATGCAGAGCTCGGCCTCCGCTTCAGTGGGGGCCACATCACTGAGCAGTGACCAGGCGCCGGCCAGCAGGGTGCCGTACTGATCGCCGAGGCGCTGAGAATCGAAATGCCGCGCCGCCGCGCGGGTGAACACCCCGGCGGCCTGACGGATCATCGGGATCAGGCCCACGGTGCGGGCGATCAGCTGCCGGCCCAGCTCTGGGGTGATGTGGCGCTCAAGGTCCCGATCCAACCCAGCCCAGTGGGCCTCGCGTTCGGCTTTGGCCAGATCGGCGGGGTTGCGCAGGCTGAGCTGGGCAAAGCGGCTGTGGTCGGCCCCCTGCTTGAGGGCGGTGGCGATCGAACTGAGCAGGAACATCGAGCGCACCCGATAGCGGCTCACCTCACCGCTGGGAGAACCCTTGAGCAGGGCGGCGCCGCTCTCACTGCTGGCCACCCGCGCCAACGCCAGGATGCCCTGCATGCGCTGCTGATCCGGCCGCTCGTTGCTCTCGGCCTCGTCAAACACCACCGGCACCGCATCGGAGCCGATCGACTGGCGCAGCCCCGCTTCTGTGGTGGAACCGCTCACCAGCAGGGCGAAGTCCCCCAGCAGCGGGGTGACATAGCGATCGAGGATCGCGCTCTTGCCGGAACCGGCACCGGCGGTGAGCCAGATATGGGGACGCCAGCGCAGCGAGCCGCAGATCGGGCCCAGCACCACCCAGCCCACCAGCAGGGTGCCGGAGGCCGGCACATCCCAGCGGAAGCGGTTGGCGATGCCAACGATCACCGCCGCCTCCTGCACCGAAAGCGGTGCCACATCACCGGGCCCATCAAGGCGTGACATGCGCTGATAGACGAACCGCGAGCGATAGGGGGCCGTGATCGGCTGCTCACCCTCCTCAGAAACCAGGCGATCACCGAGATGCAGCAGCGGCCGGCCGTCGTCCCACCAGGCCCCGCGGCCGCGGACGCGCTCCGGGCAGAAGAGGCCGGCGGCGATCGAGCTCTCGTAGAGGTCGCTGGCCACTGCCGCCCAGTTCACCCCCGTACGGCTGGGGTAGAGAGTTTCCCAGTGGCGCAGCGGCGCCAGGGCTACCAGGTGGGTGGCGGTGTGGGCGGAGCGGGCCAGGCGCAGCACCTGCCCGCTGCGGCCGGAGCGGTAGTAGCTGGCCTCACCGTCGTAGCCGAGGCACTGAAACGGATCCCCGGTGCCGCCACCAGCAGGGGGCTCATCGGAAGCGGGCTCCTGGTCTTCCGGATCTGACGCCCCTGCCGGTCTTGCGGCCTCTGCTGGCAGGGGCTGCAACCACTGCTGCAGGTGCTCGGCTGCTTCTGCCAGGGTCCAGTTGGCGTCAGCCAGATCCCAGCCCTGCGGGAGTTCAGCTGACGGGTCCACCAGCTGCACGAGGCAGCCCTGATCCCTCAACAGAGCAGCCAGCCGCGCCATGGCCTTGCGGCCAGGAGCGTCGGCATCGGGCCAGAGCGTCACCGCCCGCCCCGTCAGCCCCAGTGGGGCCAGCGGTTGCCAGTCGGCCTTGCCGATTGCGTTGGTGCCGTTGGCCCAGCTGATCACCACGTGCTCTGGGAACAGCCGGGCGGCGGCATCGGCCGTTCCCTCTCCTTCCACCACGAGCACCGGTGCTTCTGAGCGTTGGCCCAGGCGCGGCAGTCCGTAGAGGGGCCGTGGCGCCGGCCACTCGCAGGAGAAGGGATCGCGGCGGCTGGGGCGGTGCCAGCCGCCATCGAGCCAGACCCGATGCAGAAAGCCCTTGCGGCCACTGCGGCCAGGGCAGAGCCGCTGAATCCAGAACAACTGGGCGCCGCTGGCGTCGCGATAACACCACTGGGCGATCGCACCCCGCTCCAGCTCTGGCGGCGCGGCGTCAGCAGGCGGCACCTCGGGTTGGCGCCAGGGCCGACTGCCGTGGCCGGGGAGTCCTGTGGCCGCAGGGGCCTTGCCTCCGCTGCCGTTGCCGCTGGACACCGGCTGGGGCCGATGCAGGCCATTCCCCTGCGGCTCCAGACCGAGATAGCGCTCCACCTCCTCACAGGCCAGGCGGAAGCTCCACCGGCGCACCCGCATCAGCAGGTCCATCCCGGTTCCCCCACCGCCCAGGTGGTCCTTGCCACCGCACTGGTTGCAGAACCAGGAACCGTTGCCATCGCGGTCGTCAAAGCGGTAGCGATCCCGCCCCCCACAGGCGGGGCAGGGCTGGTGGCGGTTGCTGAGCTGCTCGGCAGGCAGTCCTGCCAGCGCCTCAAGGATTTCGCGCCAGCGGCCGTTGGCCGCAGTCATCAGGTCGGTTGCCATGGCTGTCGCTGCGGATCAACGACGCTCAGCGGTTGCCACAAGCAGTGGCCCCGGCAGGGCCGGGCCGGCCTGCTCTGCAGCGATCGCCGCGTCGATCACCTGGCGCAGCACCGCCGAGCGACTGAGGGTTCCGTGCAAGCGGCGCTGGTCAAGCCAAGCCAGCTGCGCCTCGGTGATGGAGACGCTCAGAGGTGGCGCAAAGGAAGCCATGAATGCCTGGATTTCTGAGCACAGCCTAAGCGCACCTAGCAGAGCTTGATAAGTTGAACATCTCTGAGGCACCCGACTCAGTGCAAAGCCTGTCGACCCGCCCATGGTCCCGATCGTTCTGCGCGACTACCAGCAGCAGCTGCTGGCCGAGCTCCGCGCCGCCCTCAAGGCCCACCGGCGGGTCTGCGCCGTGATGCCCACCGGTGCGGGCAAGGGGCAGACCATCGGCGCCATCGTCCAAGGGGCGGCGGGCAAGGGCCGGCGGGTGCTGGTGCTCGCCCATCGGGCTGAGCTGATCGACCAGCTCACCGGCACAGTGAGGGCCTGGGGCCTGGAGCCCGACGTGATCGCCCCCGGCCACCAGCTGCTGGGCCGGCAGGTGGCGGTGGGCTCAGTGCAGACCGTGGTGCGGCGGCTCAAACGGCTGCCGGCGCCGGATCTGATCATTCAGGACGAGGCCCACCACCTGGTGGCCGGCAATGCCTGGGGCCGCGTCATCAACGCCTGGCCTGAGGCCCACCTGATCGGGAAGACCGCCACCCCCGAACGCCTCGACGGCAAAGGGTTGGGCGTGGAGGCCGGCGGCTATTTCGAGGCCCTGGTGCTGGGGCCCTCAGCCGCCTGGCTGGTCGAACAGGGCTGGCTGGCCAGGCCCAAGGTGTTCTCCTGGCCAGGTGCCAACAACAGCAAGGGGCAGGGCCCCGAGCTCCGCCGGCGCATGGGCGAGTTTGATCTCGAGCAGGCAGCACGCGCCTTTGGCGATCGGACCGCCATCGGCGATGCCGTCTCCCACTACCGCCGCCGGCTGCACCCGGGCACAGCCATCTGCTTCTGCTGCACGATCGAGCACGCCGAGCAGATGGCCGCGGCCTTCCGCAGTGCGGGAATTCGCGCAGCGATGGTTAGCGGCGGCACCCCAGCGGAAGAGCGCAAACGCCTGATCGCCGGGCTCGGCACTGGGGAGGTGGAGGTGCTCAGCAGCTGCATGATCATTTCCGAGGGCACCGACATCCCCTCAGTCGGCGGCGCGATCCTGATGCGCCCCACCGCCTCCTTGAGCCTGTATCTGCAGATGGTCGGCCGTGCCCTCCGTCCCGCACCTGGGAAACAGGAAGCCGTGATCCTCGATCACGTCGGCAACGCCCATCGCCATGGCCTGCCCACCGATGAGCGCGACTGGAACCTGGCCGGGCGGCGCCGCCGCGAGGGCGTCTCGATCCCCATCAAGGACTGCCCGGTCTGCTTCTGCAGCTGCCCCAGCGCAGCGCAGGTCTGCCCCGACTGCGGCCATCTGTTCCTGACCGATGAGCGCGATGAGCTGCGGCGAGGGGTCCTGCAGCTTGAGGGTGAACTGGTGGAAGTCACAGGCGCAGCCCGCCACCGGCCCAAGCCCAAGCAGCAACAGCCGCGGCGCACGCACCCGGCCGCAGGCTGCCGCACCTTCGAGGAGCTGCTGCAGCGCGAGCAGGAGCGGGGCTACAAGCCCGGCTGGGCCAGGCACGCCTGGGCGGCACGGCAGCGAACCACGGCTAGAAGCAGTACGCTTTGACGTACGGGCAGCAGGAATGCCATGACCACCGTTTCAGCCACAGAAGCCCGCAAGCGGTTGTACGCCCTGATCGATGAGGTGGGCCAGTCCCACGAGCCCGTGCAGATCACCGGCAAGCGAGGCAATGCCGTCCTGCTCTCGGAAGACGACTGGCGCGCCATCCAGGAGACCCTGCATCTGGTCTCGATCCCAGGCATGCGCGAATCGATCCTGGAAGGCATGGCCACCGAGGTCTCGGAGCTGAGCAGCGAACCGGGCTGGTGAGCTGGACCGTTCTCTTCACCAAGCAAGCCCAGAAGGACGCCCGCAAGCTCGCCTCCGCTTCTCCGGCGCTCAAGCAGAAAGCCCAGGCGCTGCTGGAACTCCTGGCCGTTGACCCCTATCAGCAGCCACCGCCCTATGAAGCCCTGGTCGGGGAGCTGCGCGGAGCCTGCTCACGGCGCATCAACATCCAGCACCGGCTCGTCTACCAGGTGCTCCGCGAGGAAGGAATCGTCAAGGTGCTGAGACTATGGTCCCACTACGAGTAGGCGCGCCGTTCGCGATCAGGACGTATTGGCGGCCGAGCCAGATCAGCCAATACAAGCCAGGTATTTGCTGATCAGCCAATACCTGCTGATAGCTGTCAACCAGCCCGGCAACAGGAGGCATGGCCTCCTCCTCTCCCAGCGAACACGAGATCCAGCAGCGCATTCGCCTGGCCTGCGGCCGCGGGTCGGTGCGGCTCTGGCGGAACAACACCGGTGCCCTGGTCGATCAGCAGGGCCGTTTCGTGCGCTTCGGGCTGTGCAAGGGCAGCAGCGATCTGATCGGTCTGCGGTCGCTGGAGATCACGCCCGAGCTGGTCGGCCTACGGCTCGCCCAGTTCGTCGCCCTGGAGGTCAAGACAGCCCAGGGCGTGCTCAGCCCAGAGCAGCGGGCCTTCCTGCGGCTGGTGCAGCAGCTCGGCGGCATGGCCGCGGCCTGCCGCTCTGTGGAGGAAGCCGAGCAGCTGCTTGCCGCGCCGAGGCATGTGCCGCTGGGACACTGATGGATCCGGCAGAACTGCAGCAGCGGCTGAACCGTCTCGCACAGGCCCATCCCGGCGAGCACCCCTACACCCTTGCTCTGAGGCTGCAGGCAGAGAAAGGGAAGATCATCACTGGGCAGCTTGCCAAGCAGATCCTGCAGAGGCTCGGACAAGATCAGACCTGATATGCCAGGTCGTGTCAGGAAGTGACTAGGAGTGCCAAGTTTGCCGTATGGTTTGGGAAATCCCATTCAGGATCCTGAACGTGGCCATCACCTACGCGGAGCTGCTTGAGCGCCAGGAGGAGAACCGCGCAGCGTTCGGTCGGATGCTGCTGAACTGGCGAAGAACCAACGGCTGGACCCAATACACCGCCTGCAGCTGGGCGGAAGAGGCCGGCTTCGATGCGATCTCCTACGGCAACCTCTCGGTGATCGAGCAGGGCAAGGCCGGCGAGCTGCGCCAGAAGGCCTTCTGGCAGCTGGGCGAACTGAACCGCCGAATCGCCGAGAAGGACTGGGGCCCGGTCAAGACCCAGGCGATCAAAGAGAAGCTGGAAGGCGCCATCCCGCTGGGCGACGACGAATGCCCGGCCTGGACGCCACTGGAACTGTGGGCCTGCTACTGCGGCCTGAGAGATGTGCCGGAAGCGTTCCGCACTACGCCCGCGCCGACCGTTGGTCAGCGCAAGGCCACGGAGCTCTCCAGCAAGTGGCGCAACCAGATGCGCCGGGTTGTCGACGAGTGCGGGCTGGAGCCAAGCGACGCCCTCAACTCCCTGGCGGTCGAGGCCAGCGAAGAGCACCGCAAGCGCTTCTTTGCCGTGCTCACGGGCTTCGGCGACTACAAACCGGAGGAGCTGGCGCCGCTGTGGATCGAGGGCGACCTCTACCTGCCCAAGCGCTGGCTGGACCAGTGGGAGGCCGCCAACAGAAAGGGCACCAAGTCCAGCGGCCGCAAAGGCAAGAAGCCAGTCACAGCCTGATGGCTAGGAATTAACAGCCGCTGTGAGTGCGGCTTCCAACAAAGAGCTCTAAGATCCGGATCAGCGGGCAACCGCCCGATTCGATCCGCCATGGTTCCACCATCCAGGCCCGCGGACGCCGAGCCCCTGCCGGCTGACCTGGGCCACGCCACCCCCGAGCAAGAGCTCACCCATGCCCTGGCCTGCTTCCAGGCCGAGGTGTCCCCCATCACCGCTGCCGATCTGGCGGAGGTGGTGCATTCAGCCCGCCCCGCTTTCCGCAGCGGCATCGGCTGGTCCGCCCAGCTGCGTGAGCAGCAAGGCCGCTCCAGGCTGCAGGTCACGGTGATGCATGTCGCCGGCGCCCGAGCTCTGCAGCGAGTCCTGGGCGGATGAGGCCAGCGATCTGGCCGAAACCACCGGCCTGATGCTGGCCATGCTGCTGGGCATTCCTGTGTCTTCGCAGGCTCGGGCTGTACAGCCCAATGCAAATGCCGAAAAGCAGACGGTCGAAAAGTCTGATGTGAATTCTACGCAGCAGGCTTGCCCAGATCCGCAAGCCGACGATCAGTCTCCACAGGAGCCAGTACCCCTGGCTGACTCCTGTGCTGATGGCAGTCCCGCAGACGGTGATCCAGCCCTGGCTCCCCTCTCCCCTGAGGAGGTCAGCGAGGTTCACCGCCGCGTCCTCGAACTGCCCCAGGCGAGCCGTCAGGAGCTGACCAAAGCTTTCCGCGAGCATTTCCAGGTGCCGCGCAATGCCCGCTCCATCGGTGATCGCATCACCCAACGGCAGCACAGCGACTTCATCGAGCTCTTCCTCGCAGAAGCGCAAGGCCAGGTGCAGGCGGCAGCTCCAGCGGAGCCAGGCCCATGAGCACAAGCCATCGCCCCCGGCCGCCACGCCGCTATGGCGAGCAGCCCCGTTCTCAGGCTGGTCGCCATTTCATCCAGACCCAGGTGCGCACCGATGTGTACCTACGGATCCGCGAGGTGATGGAGCGCCACAACATCTCAGCCAGCGGAGCGGTGCATCACCTGCTGCGCGAGCGCTTTGACCTGCCGCCCCTTCCCCCATTCGATCAACACCAAGATTCCACCGATTCATCCCATGGCTAAAGACATCTTCCGCACGCCCCTCGCTGAAGTGCGTTGGGCTCACCTGATCACCCCCAGGCATCAGCTCGACAAGAGCAAACCCAAGGCCTGGACGGCCGATCTGCTGCTTCCCAACAGCGACGAGAAGGCCCAGTCCTTCCTCTTGGCGATGGAGGACCAGTTCATCGCTCTGCACGGCAGCCGCAAGCGCCGCGCCGAGAAAGGCTTCCCCTGGAAGCCCGACAAGGAGAAGCCCAGCGAGATCACGGTGGTGCGCTTCAAGGTGCCGCAGTTCCAGCGGCGCGATGGCTCCCTGTCCGAGGGGCCGCGCATGGTCGATGCCAAGAAGCAGCCCTGGGATGGGGCCGCCATCGGCAACGGCTCCAAGGTTGTGGTGGCCTTCGACATCTACGACTGGGACGGCGAGAACGGCTGCGGCATGACCTTCCAGCCCCGCGCCGTTCAGGTCGTTGAGTTCGTGCCCTACGAGCAGGTGGATCCCACCGACGGGTTTGAGGAGGTCGAGGGCTACACCACCACCGGCAACGCGGCCAGTGATTGGGCAGCTGATGGGGCCGATGACGGCGAGGAGTTGTTCTGATGCCGCTCGATCGTCAGGGCATCAACTCCGGGGCCTGGAGCGGGAGGCCCCCTCACCGGCCCGGTCCCCAGCTGCCTGCGTTCTGCCGCACCCGCAGGCCCACCGTCATGGTCACGGCCTCCAGCCTGTCTTTCCTTCGCGGGCTGGTGCTGTTGGGGCTGGCGTTTCAGCTCAGCACCCTGCTGCTCGTGCTCGCCGGGCCCGTACCGCCGCGGCCAGTCACCAGCCCCAACACCGTCTTCCGCTCCGATTCCGGCAGTGATGCCGCTGAGCTCCCACCCGTCACATCGCTTTCAGACCGATGAACACCACGACGACGTCGTCCCATTCCGCTGCACCTGTCGCCTCGATGAATCACCCTGCTCTGGTCTCCCGCTCCTGGAACGGCACGCCAATTTCTCGGCGCACCACCGATGGCTACGTCAATGCCACAGCCATGTGCAGGGCCAACGGCAAGCAATGGTCGAAGTACCGGGAAAGCGACCGCTGCCAGACCTATCTCGATGCCCTGGCTGAAACCTCCGAAATTCGGATGTTTGACCTGATCGAGTCCCGCCAGGGCCAGGGCGGCGGTACCTGGGTCCATCCCCAGGTCGCAGTCGACCTCGCCCGCTGGATCAGCGCACCGTTCGCGGTCTGGATGGACGGTTGGTTCCTGGAGAGCGTCCAGCAGGCGCAGTCTGCACCGGTGGAGACGACTGCTGCGCCCCGGCTCCGGGAAGCCGAGATGATCAGACTGGTGGAATGCAGCATCGTCCTGTTTGAGCGCCTCGGCGGCCTGGATGAACGCGATCAGCTCCTGTTCAAGGACATCGTGCGCAGCAACGTGCTCACCGCGAGCTCGGGTCTGCTGCCCGGCGCCCCGACTGACCAGGAGCTCACCTTGGGAGATGCCTGGCTGGAGGTGTTTCAACAAGTGCTGCCGCGTAGCCAGTTCTGCGCAGCCGGCAAGCTCGTAGCCAGGGCTTACCGCGAGGAGTTCGGCGAAGACCCCCCGCGCCGCCAACAGTTTGTTGATGGGGCCCCGCGCCAGGTCAAGAGCTATCGCCGCTCCTGGTTGATCGACACCCTCAAGCGCTTCCGCGCCCAGTTGACTGGAGGCTGATGGACACGCCGACAACAGCTGCACGTCACCGGGTCTGGGTGACGACCGCAGAAGCCTGCGCAGCTCTGGGGATGAGCCGCGAAACCCTCCGCCAGCTGCGGCTGCGGGGGGTGCTCACCCCCGGTAAGCACTACCGCCGCTGGGGCTGCACCCAGGGCCGGGGGCCACTGCAGTGGCACCTCGAGAATGTGGAGGCCACCATCACCGGCTGGAGCCGGCGGCATCTGCGCCTCTGATGCTTGATCCGCCCGATTGCGGAGGCGGAAGAGCACTGAGGGTGATGAACAACCGCTCCGGTCGTCCTGGGAGGGGCCGGAACCCCATCGACGCGTAGAAGCTGTGCAGGCGTGCGCGTTCCGCGTCTCTAGCGGCGCCCGCCACATCGAGCAACATCAGCCGCACCCCGAGGATCTGCCCCGCCCGCTGGCACTGCTGCATGGCATCCACCAGCAGGATGCGCCCCAACCCCTTGCCTTGGTGTCTCCGGTCGACAGCGAGGTGACTGAGAAAAACGCCTGGAATCAGATTCGAGCGTGGTGCCCGCGGGACAGCATCGGCAGGGACATCAGCCACGCCGATGGCATGGGCATTGATGGCGTAGAAGCCGAGGCAGGCCCGAGGTTCGCCTGCCTGGGCGGTGTCAGTGGCGACGTAGAGCCGGGTGTAGCCATCACGCTGCTGCCGCTTGGCGGTGCGGCGCAGAAAGTTGTCCTGGCTGTCGCTGCCGCAGCGGAAGTCTTTGGTGTCGTGCAGGCCAGGGTCAAAAGCTTCGATCCGGTAAGCCACCGGTTCAGGAGCGCACGACCTGGTCCTGGTGCAGCTGCCAGGCCTCCAGCAGGGCGGGCGTTGGCGTGGTCTCTTCGTCGAGGGCGGCGAGCAGAGCCTGGTGATCGCCCTGGCTGAGCAGGGTCTGCTGCCTACCACTGAGCAGCTCCTGGGCACGCGCATACGCCGACATGACCACGAAGGCAGAGGCCTCAATGCCCATCAGGTCTGCTGCCGCCTCAATGCTGGCCTTCACCGAGGGCTTGGTGCGCTGATCCATCCGAGCGGAGCGGGGCTCGTCGATCGCTTCGATCGCCGCATGGAGCGTGGTCTCGACCGACGACATGGCACACGAGGAAGCTTCACCATTGTACGGGGGATGGCCGTACATGAGCGCCGCCTAATAGGGGCTGCCGCGTCGAGGTCAGCTCGTACCCCATCGCCCGGTAGCCCCGCAGCCGCCGCTCCCACATGCGTTGCGGCACCGGATGGCCAATATCGAGCCAGTCGATGATGCGGACGCTGGTCTTGCCGCTCTGCTGCCGGTGCAGCCGGCCGGCGTATTGCTGCAGCGTGCCTTTCCAGGACACGGGCATCGCCAGCAGCAGGGTGTCGAGCGGAGGATGGTCAAACCCTTCCCCCACCAGTCGCCCAGTGGCCAGCACGATGCGGGGCGCCTCAGGAGGCAGCTGCTCCAGCGCGGCCAGGGTGGCGCTGCGCTGGCGAGCGCTCAGGCGGCCATGCAACAGAAACAGGTTTGGCAGCTCCTCGGTCAGCGCGCCGGCGATCGCTGTGATGTGATCCGTGCGTTCGCTCAGCAGCAGCAGTTTCCGGCCCTCTTCCCAGGCAGCCAGGGCCTCGACCACAATGCATTCGGTGCGGCGCTGATCCTCCGCCAGCCGGCGCATCAGCTCCTGAATCGGCAGATCGGCGGGTAGTGCTGGGAGCTGATGGGTGCGGCTCACCAGTTCCAGGGTCTGGGGCGCCCCGGCAGGTCGCTGGGCGGTGTGGCGAATGGGACCGCACTGCATGAACAGGATCGGCTGCAGACCGTCCCGGCGCACCAGGGTGGCCGACAGCCCAAGCACGTGGCGGGCCTTCACCTGCCTGAGGATCGCTTCAAAGGAGGCGGCGGCGATGTGGTGGCATTCGTCGACGATCACCTGCCCGTAGCCCTGCACCACAGGGTTCACCTCTCCCTTCCGCACCAGCGACTGCATCACGGCGATGTCGAGTTGGCCGGTGGGCTTGGCTTTGCCACCACCGATGCAACCGATCGCCTCAGGAGCGACATCCAGGAAGGCTTGGAGCCGCTCCTTCCATTGGCGCAGCAGCTCAGCCCGATGCACCAGCACCAGGGTGTTGACACCGCGGCGCGCCAGGATCGCTGCTGCCACCACCGTTTTCCCGAAGGCGGTCGGCGCCTGCAGCACGCCGATGTCATGGAGCAGCATCGCCTCCACGGCGGCCTCCTGGTCATCACGAAGTAGGCCCGTGAACACCAGCTCCAGCGGTGAGCCGTTTTGCCGTTCATCCACCAGCTCCCAGTTGATCCCCTGCTCCTGCAGCAGGGTCTGCACGGGTTCCAGGCAGCCCCGCGGCAGGGCAATGTGCTGGGGAAAGTTCTCGGCGCAGCCGATCACCCGCGGTTTGTCCCACACCGACAGGCGCATTGCCTGGGCTTTGTAAAAGGCCGGGTTGGCGAAGGCGGCGAGGCGGATCAGGCGATTGAGCAGTGGCTGCGGCAGGCCCGAGCGCTCCACATAGAGGCGATCAGCCAGGGTGAGATTGAGGGAGGTGGGCAGCGGTCCCCTGAGCCGCGATAGCGGCACCGCTGCCTTCCAGGGAGTCGCAAGGTCCTCCTCGTCGATGAACGCCAGATCGAGGGAATGGGCACCGCCCGTGGCGCTCTGGATCAAGGTCTGCAGCCCCGCCACCGACAACCTCTGCAGGGTTGCCAGATAGGCCCACTGATCGGGATAGGGATTCAGGTCGTCATCCACGAACACGCTGCAACCCCGCTGCCGGGCTTCCTTCTGCAGCGGCAGGGCGATCAGGTTGCCGAAGCCCCCCTTGGGCATGCTGTCCTGATTGGGAAAGAGCCTGTCGTAGGAGCTCAGCTGCAGCTGGCGCGATGCCTGACAGGTGTGACTGATCAGGGCTGCCCCGAGCTGACGGGCCTCTCGGGCTGGTACCGCCTCTTCGAAGAACACCCACACATGAGCGCCCTCCCCGGAACGGGAAATCTCCAGGGCGGCCGGCACCGCCAGCTCCCGGCAGGAGCGCAGAAAGGCCCGGGCGTCCTCGCGCCAGTCCTGCTCATCGAAATCCACTGCCAACAGATGACATGTGTCGTCCTCCAGCAGGGGGTAGAGGCCGAGGGTGTGTTCGCCGGCCAGATGGCCGTAGATCGCCGCATCGGTGAGGGGCAACAGCTTCCGGTGATGGCAGTCGCGGCAGCTGATCCTGGGCTTCTCGCAGACGCCGGGTTGCCATTCATTGGCGCAGGCCGGTGCATACCCAGAGCGTCCGCTGCTGCGGCTCTGCCAGCGCAGGGCATAGACGTCGTCACGACCGCGAAACAAACGACGGAACAGTGCCACCTTCTGCTCCGCCGAACCGGGAGCACTGGCAGCGGGCTGAGCTGAGTCCGGGGGTGGTTCCGACCGCGGGGGTTCGCTGGAGCGCCAGGCGATGCCGTGAGCCTCCAGCAGGCCAATCAGACGAGCGTTTTCCCGGCGCAGCTGATCCAGCTCAGGGTGCATGGTGACGGCCATGGGTTAGAGCCTCAGCGCTGGTCAGGCTGCCGGTAGCCAGCATTGCGCTCCCGCTTGCCCACCGCCACGACACTTACTGTTAGCTGACGTCTGCGCTCGATGGCCAGGAGCGACGAGTCCTCAGATCAGCTAGGCAGCTTCCAAAGGTGGTCCAGAATCCAGTCTGCGGGCCGCCTTAGCAAAAGCGTCATCCACCACATCGTCCCCGCACCAGCGGCTGTAAGCCGCCAGGTGGGTCTGCACGCTGTGCCCCATCGCCGCGGCCACGACCTTGGGAGGCAGGTCGCAGATCACATGGGCGCGGTGGGCGTAGCCATGGCGACAGGAGTAGGGAACGAGCTTTTCGCCCTTGGCCTCGTACTCACGGCGTAGCTCCTTCCAGAGTGGCCGATTCATCAGGTAGTGGCCCACATAGCCGCCACCCAATCCCGGCTGCATGGGCGGCAGCTCCTGGGCTGGGAAGCGTTCCTCCAGGCGCCAACCGTCAGCCCAGTCGTCACAGGGCAGAGGCCGCAACACCCTTGGCCGGGTCTTGCCGCGGGAAGCGACCTTCTCATACATGCACCAAAGGCGACCCTGGCGGAGCTGGAGATGTTGGAGCTCCTCCGGGCGGAGTCCATAAGCCGCCATCAGCTGAAAGGTAAATCGCCAGCGGGCATCCGGGATGGCCCGCACCAACGCGAGGATGTGCTCCACCTCCAACGGCGTCGTGATGGCTTTGGCTGTACGCGATCGCCCCACGAACACCGACAGGTCTTGCGGCGGCTCCCAGTCCTCACCCAGCCGTCGCTCCGCCACGGCCCAACGCAACAGGGCAGCGGTCGACTGAATCTGGATCTGGCGGGTGCGCCCGCCTGGCTTATCCGCCCAGATTCTGGCCAGGGCCTCCAGCAGCTGCTTGGCGTTCTGAGGCGGGGCCGCCACTGCCACGGCACCGAGCACGTGGTTCATGTGGTGCCGGTAGACCCGATGCCAGGTCGATGGCTTGATCTCGCCACTGATCAGCTTGTGCTCCCGGAAGGCTGCAATCAAGGCATCCCAGTCCCCAGGAGCGTGGAGCGCCGCACCACCTCGATGCCTGGCGCCGCCACCCTGGCTCGAGGCCGGTCGGAGCACTGCCGCCCCATCTGCGCCCTGCTCCTCCGCACGGGGCATCCGGGCAACGCAGGCATCAGGCTCGATGCCCTGCTGGAACTCGTCGTAGACCTGAACCACGGCGTCGCGGATCTGATCGACCTGGTCGCACTCCCAGGGGATCGGCAGCAGCACCTGGCGACGCTTGCCCCCACCAGCACCAGCAGCAATGTTCAGGCGCGCATGACCACGGTGATTCAGCACCGTCCAGCCCCTGCGGCAGCCCCTTTGAGACAGCGCGTGAGACACGACGGCCCTGATCGTCACCTCCCAGCCACGGGCCGCCGGCATGTGAGACGTTTGGTGAGATGTTTCGTCTCACAGCCTGGCACGGCCAAACAGGCGCTGGCACAGACTGGAAGCCCTAACGCCAGTCGCAGCAAGGACTTTAGGCTGAAAGCCCTTATTGAGAAAAGGAAGCGGGCGGCGGGAATCGAACCCGCATCATCAGCTTGGAAGGCTGAGGTTTTACCACTAAACTACGCCCGCACCAGTACAAATGTACCTACGGTGAGCGCTCGTCCCGGCCCCAGCGGCCGTTGCGAACGCTTATCTGCAGCATTATGGCCTGCGCCTGGGACAACCCTTCTTGACCTCCCCCGAGACCACCCTGTGCCCCCAGGCGCCCAGAGAAGTCAGCGATGTCTCCAGCCTCAGCGGCGGGGACCGGCGGCGGATGCTCTGGTCCTATGGACTCGGCGATGCAGGCACCGGCATGGCCGCCACCCTGCTCGGGTTCTACCTGTTCGTCTTCTACACCGGGGTTGCTGGCCTGCCGGCCTGGATGGCGGGCCTGGTGCTGATGGTGATCAAGCTCTGGGACGGCATCAACGACCCGATCGTCGGGTTCCTCAGCGACCACACCAAGAGCCGCTGGGGTCCCCGCATTCCCTGGATCGCAGGCAGTGCCGTGCCGCTCGGGCTGGGCATGGCGGCGATGTGGTGGGTGCCCCCCGGCAACGACTGGCAGAAGTTCGGCTTCTTCGTGCTGATCCAGCTGGTGGCGATGGCGCTGTACACCTGCGTCAACCTGCCCTACGCGGCCCTGGCCTGCGAGCTCACCACCGACACCCCCCTGCGCACCCGGCTCAACGCCCTGCGCTTCACCGGCTCGATCATCGCTGGTCTGAGCGGGCTGGTGCTGGGGGCCCTGCTGGTGGGCGGAGGCGCCGCGGGCTACCAGCGCATGGGGCTGATCTCCGGTGGACTGATCACCGTCACCAGCCTGGTCTGCGCCTGGGGACTGGCCCCCTACGCCCGCAACTGTCAACGCCCCAGCGGCCATCCCGAACCGATCCGCCAACAGCTGCGGCGGATCAGCCGCAACGGCCGCTTCCTGCGGGTGCTGGGTCTCTACCTGCTGCTCTGGGGCGCCCTTCAGCTGATGCAACCCGTGTCGCTGATCTTCCTCACGGTGGTGATGCGCATCCCCGAGAGCTGGAGCACCTGGATCCTGATTCCCTTCCAGCTCAGTGCCCTCGCCGGGCTGCAGCTCTGGAGCTGGGTGGCCTACTGGCACGGCCGCGTCCATGCCCTGCGCTGGGGCGTGGGGCTCTGGATGGTGGGCTGCATGGCGGCGATGGTGCTGGTGCCCCTCAACCCTGAGGTCTCTCCCACCGGCTCGGCCGGCAACATTCTCAACCTGTCGCTGCTGGTGGCCACGATCCTGCTGGTGGGTCTCGGAGCCGCCACCGCCTACCTGATCCCCTGGGCCCTGCTGCCCGATGCCATCGATGCCGATCCCGACAAGCCCGCCGGGCTCTACACCGCCTGGATGGTGATCACCCAGAAGCTGGGCATCGGTGTGGCGGTGTTCGTCCTCGGCAACATCCTCAGCATCAGCGGCTACAAAGCGGCTCGGGGCCTGCTCCAGCCCGACTCCGCCCTGCTCACGATCAGGCTGTGCATGGGCATCATTCCGGTGGTGCTGATCCTGGTGGGGCTGGTGGTGATGCGACGCTGGCCCGAACGGCGCCGTCGCAGGCCGGTGCTTCAACCATGAGACTCCCCCGCTGGCTGCAGCGCCTGGGCAGCAGTGCCCTGATCGGCGGTCAGGCGATCTCGGCCCTCGCCAAAGGCCGCCTCAACATCAACGATCTGTTCGAGCAGATGCTCGAAGCCGGACCCGGCAGCTTCCTGATCGTGTTCATCACCGCCCTGGCCGTCGGCACGGTGTTCAACATCCAGGTGGCGGCCGAACTCACCAGCCAGGGTGCCGGCTTCTCCGTGGGCGGCATCCTGGCCCTCAGTCTGGCGCGGGAGATCGCCCCTCTGCTCACCGCCACTCTGCTCACAGGGAAAGTGGCCACCGCCTTCGCCGCCCAGCTGGGCACGATGCAGGTCACCGAGCAGATCGATGCGATCACGATGCTGCGCACCGACCCTGTGGAGTACCTGGTGGTGCCCCGGGTGTTGGCGATGGTGGTGATGGCGCCGGTGCAGTGCCTGCTGTTCTTCGTGGTGGGGGTCTGGTCGGGCCAGGTGAGCAGCACGTTCCTGTACTCGATCCCCCCCTCGGTGTTCTGGAACTCTGTCCGCACCTGGATGGAGCCCTCCGACCTCCCCTCGATGCTGGTCAAGGCCCTGGTGTTCGGCCTGCAGATCGCGGTGATCGCCTGCGGCTGGGGCCTCACCACCCGGGGCGGCCCCAAGGAGGTGGGCACCAGCACCACCGGCGCCGTGGTGATGATCCTGGTGACGGTGAGCCTGGTGGACGTGGTCCTCACCCAGGTGTTGTTCGGGACCTGAGGCAGCTGGAGGGGTCGCGGCGGGGCTCCGACGGAGGCGTGCTGGTCAGGTGGGGGGCAGGCACTGCAGCATGGGGTGATGACCTCTCCCTTGAGTCCTCCGGGGACCAGCCCGGAAACCAGCGAACCCGCAGCCCTGAGCGGCCCCGATCCAGCCGCCGGAACCATCCTGGCGCCACGGCCTTGGGTCCCCTTGGGCGTGATCGCCATCGGCCTGGCGCTTGTGCCCCTGCAACGCATCTGGAGCTGGGCGCCGATTGCGGCCGGGGTGGTGGGACTGCTCGGACTGTTTCTCCTCCTGCAGACCCTGTTGCTGCGGCTGCAGTTCAGCAGCGATGCCCTGCTGGTGTGGAGCCGCTCCACGCTGCTGCGCCGCTTCCCCTACAGCGAATGGACCGCCTGGACACTGTTCTGGTGGCCGCTGCCGGTGTTGTTGTATTTCCGTGAACGGCGGAGCCCCCACCTGCTGCCGGTGCTGTTTGATGCCACCGCCCTGCGCCAGCAGCTGGAACTCCACCTCAGCAGCCTGCCATGAGCGATTCCACGCCCACCACGCCCCCTGAAGCGGTGGCCGAGTCCCCCCCTGAGCAGGGGGGGGAGCGGACAGCCCTGATGGAGCTGGCCCTGATCGACCTGCGTGAGCGGCGAGCGGCCCTGCTGGCCGAGATCGAGGCCCTGGAACAGCGACGGAAGCAACTGGAGCAGGATCTCGATGGAACCCTCAGCGGCCGGGCCGACGGCATCGCCCGCCGGCTCAAGGGTTTCCAGGACTACCTGGTGGTGGCTCTGCAGGATCTGGCCGGCCAGGCGGAGCTGATGGACCTGGTGGTGCAGCCGCTGCAGGTGCAGCCCTCCCCCCTGGACCCTGCGCCGGAGGCGATGCCGACAGCCTCGCCGGTGGTCCAGCAGAGCCCTCCGGCGGCGGCGGGCCAGTTCAGCCAGGACGCCGAGCTGATCCGCGATCGCCTGGCCCTCTTTCAGGGCCAGCCCGATTTCTACGCCGATCCCTGGAAACTGCGGCGCAGCCTCGAACCTGCCGCCGCGGCCCTGCTCGACGACTGGTTCCTCAACCAGGGCGGGCGGGGAGCCCAGGCCAGCAGCGGCAGCCGCAACCGCAATGCCCTGATCACCGCCGGGGCCGTGGCGATCCTCGGGGACCTCTACGGCGACCGCTTCCAGACCCTGGTGCTGGCCGGAGAGCCGGAGCGGCTCGGTGAATGGCGCCGCGGGTTGCAGGACTGCCTGGGCCTTGCCAAGGAAGATTTCGGCCCGAACAGCGGCATCGTGCTGTTCGAGCGCCCCGATGCCCTGATCGAGCGGGCCGACCGGCTTGAGGAGCGCGGCGAGCTGCCCTTCATCGTGGTCGATGCCGCTGAGCAGGTGGTCGACATCCCGGTGCTTCAGTTCCCCCTCTGGCTCGCTTTTGCCGCCGCCCCCGACGAACTGGCCCTGGAGCAGGACCTGGCATGAGCTCTCCCCTGTTGCCGCTGCTGGTGCTGGCGGCTGGGTACCTGCTGGGGTCGCTGCCCACGGGCTGGCTGGCCGGCCGCTGGCTCGCCGGGATCGACCTGCGCCAGCTGGGATCGGGATCCACCGGCGCCACCAATGTGCTGCGGCAACTGGGCAAGGGTCCTGCCCTGGTGGTGTTCCTGGTGGATGTGCTCAAGGGCAGCGCCGCCGTGCTGCTGGCCAAGGCCCTGCTCCAGCCAACGGGGTTCACCCCCAGCACCGACTGGTGGGTGGTGGCTGCCGGCCTGGCGGCCCTGGCGGGCCACAGCTGGCCCATCTGGCTGGGCTGGAAAGGGGGCAAGGCCGTGGCCACGGGGCTGGGGATGCTGCTCGGCCTGGTGCCCGCGGTGGGTCTGGCCTGCTTCGGCACCTTTCTGGCCTGCCTCACCCTCAGTCGGATCGTTTCGCTCTCCAGTGTGGTGGCGGCCCTCAGCCTGCCCCTGCTGATGCTGGGATCCTTTGCCGCAGCGGGCACAGGTCTGAGGCCGGCTTACCTGGCCCTGGCCCTGCTCACCACCGTGCTGGTGGTCTGGCGTCACCGCAGCAACCTGAAACGGGTGCTGGCGGGAGAAGAGCCGCGCCTGGGGCAGAAGCCCTAGCCGGAATTGAGGGCCCGGCTGCGCTCCGCCGCCGCCAGCACGGCCTCGATCAGTGCACCGCGAACCCCTCCCCGCTCGAGCTCCCGCAGAGCCGCGATCGTGGTGCCGGCCGGGCTGGCCACCATGTCCTTGAGCTGGGCCGGGTGCAGACCCTGCTCCCGCAGCAGCGCCACCGAGCCGCTCATCATGCCCAGGGCCAGCTCCAGGGCCAGCGCCCGAGGCAGCCCTGAGGCCACACCGCCATCAGCCAGCGCCTCGAGCAGCACCGCCGCCAGGGCCGGACCGGAAGAGGCCAGGGCCAGCAGCCCATCCAGCTGGCTCTCCGGCAACACCTTCACCACCCCGACGCTGGCAAAGAGATCGCGCACCCACCGGCGCTGTTCGGCGGGGAGGTCTTCGGCCCAGGCCAGGCCCGTGATTCCGGCGCCCACCAGGCACGGGGTGTTGGGTACGGCCCGGACACATCGCCAGCCTGGGAAGGCCTGCTCCAGCCGCCCCAGGGTGACCCCGGCCAGCACGGAGAGCAGCAGGGGTGCTTCCTGACCAGCTGGCGGCGGTGGCGGCGCGGCGGAGGCCACCACCTCCAGCAACTGGGGCTTGACCGCCAGCAACACCACAGGAGCAGCCCAGGCGGAAGAGGGATCACACCCCACGGCCACCCCGAGCTCAGCCTGGAGACGCCGGGCGGACTCTTCACTGCCCACCACCGCCTGGACCTGATCACGGGGGATGATCCCCTGCTCAAGCAGCGGCATCAGCAGGGCCCGGGCCATGCGGCCCAGGCCGATCACGCCGAGACCGGAAGGCGTCAGAGGCCGAAACCGGTGGCGGAGTCCTGACGCCCCCAAGCGGGACTGGGAGCGGCCGGATCGGCCTCGGCGCCGGAGGAATCGGGGCTGGGAACGATCGTGGGTGAGGAGGGCTCCTCACCACTGGCCGTGGTGACCGTGACGCAGCTGGGGGCGAACAGGAAGATGCTCTCGCCCACCCGCTCCTGGTGGCCATCGATGGCGAAGGTGCCACCCGCCACGAAATCAACGGCCCGCTGAGCCTGATCTGGCTCCATCATCGTGAGGTTGAGGATCACGGTCTTGCGGTCGCGCAGGGCCTGGATGGCACGGGGCATCTCATCGAAGCTCCTCGGCTCCATCAGGGTCACCTCCGCCGCTGAGGACGAAAGCCCCGGCATGCCGATCACATTGCTGGGGGAGCTCACGGAGCCAAAGGGATCGTCTGCACCGAAGTCGCTCGTCAGGGCGAGGGCACTGCTGCTGGAGAGGGACCCACGACTGGGTGGAGCCGAGCTGGATGGCTCGTCGCCGGGGTCATAGTCCAGTTCGTCGTCGTAGTCGCCGTCGAGGTAGTCGTCTCCGGAAACGACGGCACGCAGGCGGGAGAACAACGACACCGTGGATACCTTCGGATGGAGATGTACTTACTTAGCGTCCCACGCCTTTGGTTGCAACTGGACACATCCTGGATACCGATTTCCGAAACACAGTTCAGGGCCGTGGGCCAAACAGGGCCGAGCCGATCCGCACCCAGGTGCTGCCGGCCCGAACCGCCTCCGGCCAGTCACCGCTCATGCCCATGGAAAGCTCCGTCAGGCCCAGGGTCGCGGCCAGCGCAGCGCAGTCCTGGAACAGGCTGAAGCGCTGGTCGGCCTCCAGCCCCAGCGGGGCGATGGTCATCAGGCCCACCAGGCGAAGAGGAGCCAGCCCGCGCAGCTGGGGCCAGTGCTGCTCGAGCTCCCGAGGATCAAAGCCCGTCTTGCCGGGATCCGGCCGCAACTTCACCTGCAGGAGCACCCGCGGGCTGAGCTGCTCCTCGGCGGCGATCCGCTGCAGACGCTCCGCCAGGGAAAGGCTGTCGACGGAATGGATCGTGCCGAAGTGGCGCAGCACGCCCCTGGCCTTGTTGGCCTGGAGCCGGCCGATGAAATGCCAGTCGAGGGGTTCGAGGTCGCTGAGCTCCGCCTGCTTGGCCTGGGCCTCCTGCAGGCGACTTTCGCCGAAGCTGCGCAGCCCGAGGGCCACGGCCTCGCGCAGGCGGGCCGCCGGCTGGCCCTTGCTGACCGCCAGCAATCTGGCTTGCGGCGGCAATTGCAGCTGCAGGGCCTTCAACCGCCGGGCCAGGGAGTCCGCGGGTGTGGAGGCTGCCGTGGCGTCGGTCATCCCGTCAGTTCGGGGGAAGATCGGGATCAGATGAAGGTCTGATCGAACAGCTGACGCCAGCGGGGCAGCTGGGCACTGCCATCCCGCCGTGCCCGCGCCAGATTCTGCTCCGCCACATGGCGGGCATCCATGAGCGGAATCACCTCGAACTGGGCCCCGCGCGGTTGCAGGGTCACCAGAAAGAACATCCGCTGGGCGTAGAGGGTGGCAAAGAGATCACGACCTTGACCCGCAGGAGCCACCCGGTAGAGGAGCCCGAACGTCGGATGGTTGAGATAACGCTCGGTGGTGGCGTCGACGCTCACTGTCGGATGCAATGGCTACCAATTACAGCGCACCGTACTGCCAGCGCAGTCCAAGAAACAGAAAAAGTGCGCTTGCCGCCACCAGATTGAGACTCCGGGCCGCCCGGCGGGCCAGCCGCATCTGCGCAGGTGGCACCCAGTGGCCGCCGCGGGCCATCAGAGCTTCGGCCCCCTGCTCGGAGCGCAGCAGCAGATTGGCGAGCAACCGCTCCGCAACGGCCAGCACGAGCCCGAAGCCACTTTTCCAGCCCAGGCTCCTGAGATTCACGGCCCGGGTGGCGATCGAGCGCAGCAGGTTCTGGAACTCCTCCTGCACCAGGGGGAGAAAGCGCAGGGAGAGGAGCAGGGTGAAGCCCAGCCGCTCCACCGGCAGGCCCAGGGCGCCCAGGGGGGTGATCCCCCAGCTCAGCGCCCAGACCAGTTCCTCCGGCGGGGTGGAGAGCAGCAGCAGATTGGCGCTGTGCAGGAGGGTGAACAGCAGCGTGGCGCTGTTGAGGCCGAGCTTGGCGGAGCGGCGGTTCACCACCAGCGGACCGATCGGCAGAGGACCGAGCTGGATGGGGCCCCAGCGCAGCACCTCCCAGCTCAGGCCCTGACGCTGCGGGGCTGGCTGCCCCTGGGGTGTGGGAGCCAGCTGCAGTTCCTGGGGCGAGCGCATCGCGCCGGCGGAGGCCACGACTCCCACAGGCACCAGCGACGCCAGCAGACCCACCAGCAGGCAGAGGGCCAGCAGCACCGGCAGGTTCCGCCGCCAGAGGCGCCAGGGCAGTCCGCAGACGGCCGTGATCAGCAGCAGCAGGGCCACCAGGGCCAGGCGCCACAGGGGTCCGGCCAGGATCGGGGTGATCAGGAAGGCCACGGTCCAGCCCAGCTTCAGGCGGGCATCGAGCCGCCTCAACCATCCCTTCTGCCCATCGACATACTGGCCAATCGGCAGCTGACGCAGCCAGTCCATCAGTGGCGCACCATCAGGAGGCTGATCATCAGGACGCTGAACGGCTCTGCTGCCGGGCCAGGTCCTTCTCGGCATCGCGCTGCTGCTTGCCGCGCCAGAACAGCCGGATCGGTGAGCCCTCGAAGCCCAGACCTTCGCGGATCTGGCGTTCCACGTATCGGCGGTAGGTCTCGCCGAACAGCTTCGGGTCGTTCACGAATAGGGTGAAGCTGGGGGGCCGGGTGGCCACCTGGGTGCCGTAATAGATGCGGCCCTGGCGGCCACCGCGGCTGGTGGGGGGCGACCGCCAGCTCACCGCCTCCTGCAGCACTTCGTTCACCACCGACGTGGTGACCCGGCGGCGGTGCTGCTCCACCGCCAGCAGCGCCAGGGCGAAGATGCTCTCCACCCGCTGGCCGGTGAGGGCGGAGGTGAACAGCATCGGCGCCCAGTCGAGGAAATAGAGCTTGGCGCGCAGCTCCTTCTCCATCGCCGCCATGGTGTGGCTGTCCTTCTCGATCGCATCCCACTTGTTGACGACGATCACGCAGGCGCGGCCGTCTTCTTCGATGCGGCCCGCCACCCGCTGATCCTGCTCCGTGACACCATCGAGGGCATCGATCACCAGCACACACACATCACTGCGCTCCACCGCCTTGAAGCTGCGGTTGATGCCGAAGTATTCGGGGCCGTAGCTGACGCTGCGGCGGCGACGGATGCCGGCGGTGTCCAGCAGTTTCCAGGTCTTGCCTTCCCGCTCGATCGTGGTGTCGATCGTGTCGCGGGTGGTGCCCCGGATCGGGCTGACGATCGCCCTCGCTTCGCCGCAGATGGAGTTGAGCAGGCTGGATTTACCCACGTTGGGGCGGCCGATGATCGCCAGCTGGATCGGTTCCTCGCTCTCCACCTCGGGGGTGGTCGGCAGAAAACCGATCACCTTGTCGAGCAGATCTCCGGTGCCGGCGCCGTGGATGGCCGAGACGGCATGGGGCTCACCCAGACCCAGGCCCCAGAAGTCGGCGGCCATGGCCAGGCCCTGGTCGGGCGATTCGCACTTGTTCACCGCCAGCAGCACGGGCACCTTCTGGCCCCGCAACCAATCGGCGATCGACTGATCGGCGGCGGTGAGTCCCTGCTGGCCATCGACGATCACCACAGCCACGGAGGCTTCCGCCAGGGCGAGGTTGGCCTGCTCGCGGATCTCAGGCAGAAACTCGCTGTCGTCATCGAAGACGAGACCGCCGGTGTCGACCACACGAAAGCGGCGATCCCCCCAGAAGCCCTCCTGGTAGGTGCGGTCGCGGGTGACACCGGGCTGATCGTGCACGATCGCCTCGCGGCTGCGGCAGAGCCGATTCACCAAGGTGGATTTGCCCACATTGGGCCGCCCGATGATGGCGACGACTGGAAGCGCCAAAAACTTTTATCTCAACAACGATGTCCTGGTACAACCCTACAGACTGAAGCTGCATCGATTCGCTCCTTCGATCCAGCAGGGATCACTGCACGGCTGGATCGCCGGGATGACCCAGGTCCGGCGACGCGGGAGGGGCCAGAGGTTCCGGAAGGGGGCCCTGCTCGGGCAGATCCTCCCCACGGGCAGCCAGATCGGCCAGCAGCCAGCTCACCGCCGTGGCCCGGCGGGTGCGGCGCGGCACGAGCTCACCGATCCGGTAGCCGGCGAAGCCCAGCTGGCTCTTGAGCAACTGCTTGTGCTCAGCGGGAATGGAGCGGGTCAGGCGCACGCTGGCGGGCCGCTCGGCGATCAGCTGCGGCGCCCGGGGAAAGGCCTCGGCCCAGGCGGCCGGCGTGGTGGGGCCTGCCTGCCAGAGCAACGGGCCATCAGGCGCGTAACCGAGCCGGCGCCAGATCAGCTCACAGACGAAACGGTCGCTGAGACGGTCCTCCAGGATCATCATCAACAGGGGACGGCTGAGCGGGTAGGGATCCGGCCCGCACTCCGGCTGCACCGCTGACATGGCCATGGCTCCCAGCTCCCTCCACGATGCACCCCTGAGCCTGCCGGGTCACGGCACGCCGCGGAGCCTGCGCTGCCGGGTGCTGCAGTCGCCCCTGGCCGGCGTGAGCGATCGGATTTTTCGTGGCTTCGTGCGCCGCTGGGCCCCTGATGCCCTGCTCTTCACGGAGATGGTCAACGCCACCAGCCTGGAGCTGGGCCACGGCAGCGACAAGATGGCGGGACTGGAAGCCGAAACCGGGCCGATCGCCGTTCAGCTCTTCGACCACCGGCCCGGCGCGATGGCGGAGGCGGCCCGGCGGGCCGAGGGGGCGGGTGCCTTCCTGGTCGACATCAACATGGGCTGCCCGGTTCGCAAGATTGCCCGCAAGGGGGGCGGCAGCGGCCTTCTGCGCGACCCCGCCCTGGCCTGCCGCATCGTCGAGGCCGTCAGCGCGGCTGTCACGGTTCCAGTCACCGTCAAGACCCGTCTGGGCTGGTGCGGCGACTCCTCCGATCCGGTGGGATTCGCCCTGGCCCTGCAGGAGGCCGGAGCCCAGGCCCTCACCCTGCATGGCCGCACCCGCGAGCAGGGCTTTTCCGGCTCCGCCGACTGGGACGCCATCGCCCGGGTGAAGCAGGCCCTCTTCATTCCCCTGATCGCCAACGGCGACATCACCGGCCCCGAGCAGGCCCTCGCCTGCCTGGAGCGCACCGGCGCCGATGGCGTGATGGTGGGCCGGGGCACACTCGGAGCCCCCTGGCTGGTGGGCCGCATCGACGCTGCCCTGAGCGGACGAGCGCTGCCGCCTCTGCCCGGTCCTGCGGAACGGCTGGCCCTGGCGCGGGAGCACCTCGAGGCCCTGGTGGCGGCCCGGGGGGAGCAGGGGCTGCTGATCGCCCGGAAGCACCTGGGCTGGACCTGTCAGGGTTTTGCCGGCGCCGCCCGGCTGCGCCATCAGCTGATGCGGGCCGCCAGCCCATCGGCGGCGCTGGAGCTGCTGGCTGGCGCCGGACAGATGCGCTTCTCGAAGTCGCAGGAGTAGATCGCCGGCTTCTGCCAGCTCACCGGAATCTCGAGCAGGTCGCGGCTGCCGGTGATCGCCTGAACAGCCAGCAGCACCACCACCAGGATGTTCACGCTCACATGCAGGCGGCGCATCTTCAGGGAGCGGAAGATCTCCGGTTTGGCCGACATCGAGAACAGCATCAAGCCGGTGAGCAGGACCCCGCTCCAGTAATGGGAGGCCCAGAACGACCCCTCGAAGGGGTTGTCGCTCAGTCGCCAGATCTCTGGCTGGCTGCCCAGCCCCAGCAGACCTGCCCAGGTGAGCAGCGCAAACGAGGCCCGCAGAGTCGTGGACTTCACCCGCCAGAGGGCCAGCAGGCTGGCGAAGATGCCCGCGCTCACCAGCAGCAGCAGAGCCAGGCGCTGGACGCCACCGGCGAACGGTGGCTCAGGGCTGATGAACTTGCTGGTGAAGGAGTAGATCAGGGCCACCAGCACCGCCACCACCATCCCTCCGGTCACCCAGCGGCCGTGATCGGCATGCTCCACCCCCACCGTGGGCGGCTGGGGGTGGATCTTCAGCCGTCGCTCCCTGGCCAGGATTCCCAGGCGAATGGTCGCCCCCACCACCGGATACACGAACAGGATCACCAGCACGGGGTGGAGCAGGGCGAACCAGTCGATTGGATTCATGGGCCTCCAGGCGGTTCACTCAGGCAAGCATCTCAGGCCTGATCAGCCCAGCTCCGGCGGTATCTCGGGAAGCACCTGGGGCCAGCCGCAGCGGATCAGCAGCAGGGAGAAGTAGGCGGAGGCACCCTCCCCTTCGGACGGCACCGCAGCGGCCGGTGCCACCAACTGCTCGGGCCAGCCCACATGCCGGGCGAAGAGGGCGTCCTCCAGCAGTCCCAGGTGCTCCAGCAGGGGGCGCACCCAGCTCCAGCGGGCACCCAGCTTGAGCAGGGCCAGCACTGGCCTCTGGCCTTCAGGACAGGCCATGGCTGCCTCTAGTAGCGCCTCCAGCTCGGCGGGATCATCCGGCGTGGGCAGCACCTGCAGGGTCTGGCGCTGCAGGGCGAGGGGCCAGGCACCGGCCGCCGCCGCCGCCGAAGCCGCCGTGATCCCCGGGATCAGGCGCAGCGGACAGTCCGGGTGGTGCTCCAGCAAAGCCAGCAGCACGTAGGAGGCACTGGCGAACAGGGAGACATCCCCCTCACAGAGCAGAACCACCCGCCGGCCGGCGGCCACCTCCAGCGCGAGGGCCTCGGCGGCCTGGCGCCAGGCCAGGCGGCGCGGAGCCGCCTCCGCCACCATCGGGAACACCAGCGGCAGGCGCCGCTGCTGCGGCCTCAGCCAGGGAGAGGCGATCCTGGCGGCCATCCCCTCCGCCTCCAGGCGCGCGACCGGATAGGCCACCACCTCCGCCGCCTGGATCGCCCGGACCGCGGCCACGGTGCAGAGCTCCGGATCGCCGGGGCCGACCCCCACCAGCACCAGGCCCGGTCCGGAGCCCGAAGCGGAGGCTGAGGCCAACACCGAGGCTGTATCCAAGCGATCAATCACAGAGGTGCTCCCGGCGGCGCCTGCCACCACGCTTTCTAGGCTCAGGCGCGATCCCCTCGCCGCTGCGCCGCCGTGAGCCGCCTGCAGATCCACTCCGTTCATCCACCCGCGCCGGGCCCGCTCGCCCAGCCCGAGCCCCTGCTCAGCAGCGAGGACGGCGCGGTGATCGCCGCCGAGCTGGCCGCCCATGGCCTGCGCTTCGAGCGCTGGCCGGCCCACAGCGAGCTGACGGAAGACGCCGACCAGGAGGCCATCCTCAGCGCCTACGCCGGCGAGATCGTCCGCATCCAGGGCCAGGGCCGCTACCCCAGCGTCGATGCGATCCGGCTGGGCCCGGACCACCCGGATCGCCAGGCCCTGCGCCTGAAGTTCCTGGCTGAGCACACCCACGCCGAAGACGAGGTGCGCTTCTTCGTTGAGGGGCAGGGCCTGTTCTGCCTGCACATCGGCGAGGAGGTGCTGCAGGTGCTCTGCACCAGGGGCGATCTGATCGCTGTTCCCGCCGGCACCCGCCACTGGTTCGACATGGGCGCTGCGCCCCGGTTCACGGCCCTGCGTTTCTTCGAGAATCCTGAGGGCTGGGTGGCCCAGTTCACTGGCGACAGCATCGCCAGCCGCTTCCCCCTGCTCGACCCGATCAGCTGTGCATCCGCGGCTGGGGGTGCAACCGGGCCAGTAGCTGGGCTTCCTCAGCGGCCAGCTGTTCCAACCGCTCGCTGACCACGGGGCGAGGCCAGCGCCGCTCACAGAGCACCCAGTAGAGGCCGAAATGACGGGCCTCACTGGCCAGCAGCTCCCCATAGAGCTCCCGCAGCTCCGGATCAGGGCTGTGGGCCGCCAGCAGAGCCATGCGTTCGTGACTGCGGGCCTCGATCAGACCAGCCACCAGAAAGCTGTCGAGCATGCGCTCGGGTTCCTGGCGACGGACCAGCTTGGCGAGGGCGGCGCCGTAGGGGGGAGCCGCCAGGGGGCGCAGGGCCTGGCCCCGCCGCCCCAGCAGAGCCAGCACCCGCTCGAAATGCTCCAGCTCCTCCCGCGCCAGGGGGCTGAGGGCCTCCGCTAGGGCCTCGTCGGAGGGGTAGCGGAACATCAGCTGCAGGGCCGCTCCGGCCGCCTTGCGCTCGCAGTGGGCGTGATCAATCAGCAGCTCCAGCGGATGGGCCAGGGCCTGCTCCAGCCACTGGGGACCGCTGGGCGCCGCCAGCCAGCGCACCCGGGCCACCGGCGTTGCCATCGCCGCAGCTGGGGCGCTCACAGGCGGCTGCGCAGGTGATCCACCAGGCCTTCGAGCGCCAGCCGGTAGCTGGTGGCCCCGAAGCCGCAGATCACACCCACGGCCCTGTCGGCGAGGACGGAGTGATGGCGGAAGGGTTCGCGGGCATGGGTGTTGCTCAGGTGCAGTTCCACGTAGGGGATGGCCACGGCCAGCAGCGCGTCGCGCAGGGCAATGGAGGTGTGGGTGTAGGCGGCGGCATTGATCAGGATGCCGGTGCTCTGGCCGCGGGCCTCCTGGATGCGGTCCACCAGGGCGCCCTCGTGGTTGCTCTGGAACCAGGCCAGATCGGCCCCCAGCGCGGCAGCCCGCTCGGTGAGGTCAGAGCGGATGGCCTCAAGGCTCAACGTTCCGTAGAGCCCGGGCTCGCGACTGCCCAGCAGGTTCAGGTTCGGACCATTGAGGGCGAGCAGCTGCATGAGGGAGGTCGGCTGGTAAGTTGTCGAGGTGTGGTTCGGGTCGGTGCCCGAGTGGTTAATGGGGGCGGACTGTAAATCCGCTGGCTCTGCCTACGTTGGTTCAAATCCAACCCGGCCCACCTTTCCACATGCCCTTGTAGCTCAGTGGTAGAGCACTCCCTTGGTAAGGGAGAGGTCACGAGTTCAAATCTCGTCAAGGGCTTATCCGACAACCATTCCTCTGGTCAGTAGGCGTTGCCCGAGCGGATCTTCAGGATTGTTTTGATCAGGATCTTGATATCCAGAGAAAGTGACCATTCCCGCTGGTAGCGCAGGTCGGCCTCGATGCGGTTGGCCATCGCCTTCACATCGGACGTCTCGCCACGCCACCCTTCCACCTGTGCAAGGCCGGTGATTCCGGGCTTGAACTGGTGACGTTGCATATAACCGGGGATGAGTTTGCGGTAAAGCTCGTTGTGCTCAACGGCATGGGGGCGCGGTCCCACCAGGCTCATGGAGCCAGTGAGCACATTGAAGAGCTGGGGCAGCTCATCCAGCGACCAGCGCCGCAGGATCCGGCCAATCGAAGTGATCCGGGGATCGTCACGCTGGGCCTGCCGCAGACCGGGTTGATCGCCGCATTCGGTCACCGTCATGGTGCGGAACTTGTAGATCTTGAACCGACGTCCATCAAGGCCGTAGCGGTCTTGGCAAAAGATGACAGGGCCCGGACTTGTGAACGCCACCAAGGCCCCTAACAGGACAAGAGCGGGCGCCAGACATATTACAACAGTTCCAGCCAGCAGCAGATCGCACAGACGCTTGAGCTGGCGATCGAGCAGAGATTCCTGACTGCCCCAGAGGCCCAGACAGAAACTGCTGCCGATCTGATCGACATGGAAGCGCATCGAGGGGTGGCTCCAGGGCGGAATATAAAAGACCGGCTTGCAGGTGTCCCCGAAGAACTGGATCAGCTGTTGCATCGAAAGATCCTGATTGCTCACATAACTGAAGAAAATCAGATCGACATCATTGGCATCCAACCAGCGGCGCAGCTCCATCAGCCCTCCGCCGCTGTTGGGCATCCCGGGCGGCAGGGGTGGCAGGGCAGCATTGGGTGGCTGAAACCAGGCCACCAACCTCAGACCGAGATGGGGAAGATCGGTGAGCTGCTGGTAGAAGTCCACGGCACTTTCTGGGGATCCCCAGAACAGCAGAGTGCGGGTGTTGCCACCGTTGATGCGATGCAAACGCAGCAGCAAGCGGCCTCCCACATGCGTGCAAACCAGAATCAGCCAGACAACAAGAGCCCAGATGCCGTACTCAAGGCGAGAAAAACGGGCGGTGAATTTGGTTGCGAAACCCAGCAGAAGTAAGGCGGTGATCACCTGCGACCAGCTGAGGGTGATGCGGCGCAGCAAGGTGAGCAGGCTGATCTGGCGGTAGGTCTGGTAGATCTTCCCGAGGTGGAAGAACACCATGGAGAACAACAGCACCAGCAGAACACCGGGCCAGAGGATCTCGGCAGGGAGATCGCTGCCGCTCCACGTGGGGATCAACCAGAAGAGCACTGCGGCAAGCAGCGGATCAATAATGCGCTGCAGACGGGCAAGATCATGTCCGTAGAGCCGAAGCACACCACCACGCATGAGTTCAGGAGTCAATCAACAGTGGGACATCTGCACGGGAAGGGAGCCGCCAAACGAGGGACAAGCAGCTGGACAACGACGAGCAGTTGGACGAACGGAGGATACTCTGTCATACTAAGAACTTAGGCTTTCGTTCTTGATCGAGTTCTGACTTGAGAATCTTAATCTATGGGATCAATTACTCCCCAGAACCGGTGGGTATCGGTAAATACAATGGCGAGATATCGACTTGGCTGGCGTCACGACATCATGACGTGAGGGTGATCTGCGCGCCACCTTATTTTCCGCACTGGCAGGTGGGCCTGCGGGGCGTGGTCCATACCGGTTTTTACCGTAATGCCTACCGGAAGGAATCGGTCGACGGCATTCGCGTGCAGCGATGCCCGCTCTGGGTGCCGAGCCGGCCCACAGGTCTGACCCGTCTGCTGCATCTGGCCAGTTTCGCGCTCAGCAGCCTGGTGCCGCTGCTGGCACAGGCCCGCTGGAAACCGGATGTGGTCTTCACCGTGGCGCCGGCGTTCTTCTGTGCCCCGGGGGCGTTGCTGCTGGTGAGGCTGTGCGGGCGCCGCAGCCGCAGCTGGCTCCACATCCAGGATTTCGAACTGGATGCCGCGTTTGAGCTCGGCATGCTCCGGGGCCGGCTGGTGCGGCGGCTGGCCGAGCGCTGGGAGCGCTCCGTGCTGCGCGGCTTCAAGCGGGTCAGCAGCATCAGCGAGGCGATGGTGCGGCGGCTGGAGGAGAAGGGGGTGGATCAGCAGCGCACCGCGCTGCTCCCCAACTGGGTGGATCTTGAAGCGATCCGGCCGCAGGGCGCTGCAGAACGGGCCACCAACCCCTACCGGCAGGAGTTGGCGATCGGGCCGGAGCAGATCGTGCTGCTCTATTCGGGTTCGATGAACAAAAAACAGGGTCTGGATCTGCTGGCCCAGGTGATCCAGCGGCTGACGGATCGGCGCGATCTGGTGTGGCTGCTCGCGGGTGAGGGGCCCACCAAGGCGGAGCTGGCGCGGGCCTGCGAGGGGCTGCCTCAGGTGCGGCTGCTGCCGCTGCAGCCAGTGGAACGGCTGAATGACTGGCTGAATGCGGCAGACATCCACCTGCTGCCCCAGAAAACCGTGGCCGCCGATCTGGTGCTGCCCTCGAAGCTGCTGGGGATGCTGGCCAGTGGCCGCCCTGTGATCGCGACTACACCGGAAGGGAGTGAGCTGGCCGAGCTGGCTGCCGAAGCCGGCCTGTGCGTGCCACCGGAGGACGTGGAAGCCTTCACGGCGGCGGCAAGGCGGCTGGTGGACGATCCGGCGCTGAGGGCTGCCCAAGGAGTGCGGGCCCGGCAGCTGGCCGAGCAGCGCTTCGGGCGGGAGGCGGTGCTGCAGAGGCTGGAGCACCAGTGGCTGCAAGAGCTTGAATTGCAGTAACTCCACCCGCTCACATTCGGCCCTGGAAGGCATAGAGAAGAGTGGCTGCCGTTTCCCGAAGGGCCAGACGGTTCTGCTGCCGGGGCGGGAGCCGAGGATCAACCGCCACGGGCGTCACCGACAGCTGCTGGCGCTGAAAGGCCCGACTGGCGCGCGGCAATTGCCAGGGATCGGTGATCAGCAGCAGCGGCGGCGTTGGGGCGGTTCGTGACGTGTGATCGCGGATCCAGGCGTTGGTGATGGTGGCGTTCTCCCAGGTGGTGCGGGCGCAGCTGTCTCCGGCGATGCGGGCGGGCGATACGCCGAGCTGGAGCAGTCGCTCGGCAGTAGCGGAAGAGTCGCCGGACACATAGATCCGCTCCACATGGCCATCGCGCACCATGCGGGCAGCCAGAGTGGTGGTGGCAGCCGCAATCTCGGGGCCCCGCCCCACCAGCACCGCGAGGGCCGATCCGGTGGGTGAAGGCGATGGGGCGGGGAGCTGGCTGGTGAGCCAGGCGCTGAGCGCTGCGGTGCTGAGGGGGCTGTAGAGCAGAGAGAGGAGGGCAACGGCGAGCCCACTGACCAGGGCACGCCAGGCCCAGCCCAGGCCAACGGTGGCGGAAAGCAGCAACACCAGGCCTGCGAGCAGGGGCAGCAGCAGAGCCGGGGTGGTGATCAGGTGCAGGATGGGTTCCCGCAGGCCAATCCAGGCCATCGGCTCCGGCGGGCATGGGGTCCAGTCGACGGAGGGCGGCAGCATGGATGGTGTGGTGGCGATCGCCGAGCTTCTGCCACTGCAATCGGTGAATGTGTCGTCGACGGCGTCAGCCGAGCCACTCCTGAACGAGGTCGGGGATGGCACGAAACTCCGGGTCCTTGTGCAGGAGACTGGCCCCAGCCAGTTGGGCAGCAGCGGCAATCCAGGCATCCGCCATCGAGAGGGGGTGCCTGGCCTTGAGGCTGGCTGCGCGCTCCAAGAGGGGTTCACCGGCTTCCACCCATTGGATCGGCAAGGCCTGCAGCTGCTCATAGGCCAACCGGCCGGCGCGCTCCCCCTCGTCTTTCCATACGCGGTAGAGCACTTCCATACGGCTGAGAAAGCAGACCAGACAACGATCGGGACCGTTGAGAAGCGCCTCGACGCGATCGGCTCCTGGCTCGTCATCGCGCAAGGTAAGGAGGGCTGATGTGTCGAACAGCACGAGGGTGCTCATCAGAGCTGGGCGGCCGCTTCAGCGGCGCGATCGGCCACCAGACGGTCGGCACCACCGCCCTGGATGCCTTGACCACGAAACGCCTTCACCGGGGAGGGATCCACAGGAATCACACGGATGGAACCGTCGGCTTCCACCAGCCACTCCAGACGCCGGGAGGGGCCCAACGAGAAGCGCTCGCGGATGGGAGCAGGGATCACGGTTTGGCCGCGGACGGTGATGGTGCTGCGCATCGACCCACACCTGCACATGAATTACTAAATCAGATTAGTAGTAATTCACCCTTCGGTGCGACCCCGGGCCGTTCATGACGAGGGGAGTCGTTTCCCTTCCACCAGATCGGGGCAGAGCGGCGCGAAACCGCGGACTGAGACGCAGGTCCCAGGGGAGAGCCACAGGCTCAAGCGGCGAACCGGAAGGACTGCGGGGACGTGCAAGGTCATGCAGCGAGCAGCCGCGCTCATGGTCAACGGTAAGAGAATTCAGAAGCAGAACCCCACTCCACTGGCCCGATGATGCGAGCGAGGCTGAAGAAGGCCATTGCCAAGCTGCGGCTCTACCGTCTGGCTGCCTGGCTGTATGAGACCTATCGCCTGGTGGCCAAACCCCACAGCCATGGAGCACTGGTGGCAATCTGGTGGGGAGAGCGGCTGCTGCTGGTGCAAAGCAGCTACCGCGACACATTGTCATTGCCGGGAGGCGGACTTGAAGCTGGCGAAACGGCGCAACAGGCAGCGGTGCGCGAGCTGGCCGAAGAGCTGGATCTCGTTGTGGAGCCAGACCAGCTGAGCGATCCCTGGACGATCACCGAGCGATCGAAGCGGGGCAGCAACACGGTGACGATCGTTTCATGGCACGTGGCTGATCAGCCCACCATCAGGATCGACAACCTGGAGATCGTGGGATGCCAGTGGCTGACGCGAACGGAAGCGCTGGCACAGCCGATCACCAGCCACCTGCGGGCGTATCTGACGCCGTGGGAGGAGGGGAAACAGCCATGACCGTTTCTCATTGTGGTCATCGCCCCTAGAATCGCAACAATGAGAAACGCATCAGCATGCCCTCGGCCGCACCGCCACCCCAGGGCCGCTGCACGCAGCGCCTGCAGGCCATCGGCGAACGGATCCGGGAACGGCGGCGGCAGCTGGGCATCACGGCGGTCGCCACGGCAGAGGCGGCCGGGATCTCGCGGGTGACCCTGCACCGCATCGAATCCGGCTCAGCCTCCGTCACGGTGGGGGCCCTGATGAATGTGCTGGATGCCCTGGATCTGCAGCTCCATCAACTGGAGAACCCGCAGGCCAGGGATGCATCGCCTGAAACGGCCACGATCCCGGTGGTGATCGAGCTGGCGGCCTATCCACAGTTGCGGCAGCTGGCCTGGCAATTGCAAAGCACGGCCACGCTGAGCCCGGCGGAAGCGGCCGGGTTGTACGCACGCCATCGCCGCCATCTGAACCTGGAGGCGATGGATCAGGAGGAACGTCAGCTGATGGAGGCCTTGGATCAGGGCTTTCGGAGGGTGCATGTTCCAGCGTGAGCACCACCGCCGAATTGCCCGCGTGCTCGAGCAGCTCGATGGCGAGCTGCTGCGCCGGCATCACTGCCTGTTCGGTGGCGGCACGGCCATTGCCCTGCTGTATGGAGAGTTTCGTGAATCGGTTGATCTCGACTTTCTGGTGTCCGATCGGGAGGGCTATCGAGGGCTGCGGCAGAGTATCCGCCGGCAGAGCAGCCTGAAGGCACTGTGGAGAACAGACGGCCTCCCCATGAATGAGGAACGGGAGCCGCTCGCCGATCAATACGGAATCCGCGCCAGGGTGTTGGTGGACGAGGTGGCCGTCAAATTCGAGATCGTGCTGGAGGGCCGGATTGAACTGGCCTCTCCAAGCTTTGAGGATCAGGTGTGCGGTATCACCTGCCTGACGCTGGGCGACATGGCCTGCGGCAAGTTGCTGGCCAATTCAGATCGCTGGAACGATGACAGCGTTTTCAATCGCGACGTCCTCGATCTGGCCCATCTGCCGCTGTCGGCACCGGTGCTTGAAGGGGCCATCGCCAAGGCTGAGCAGGCCTATGGAGAGGCTATTCGCAGTGATCTGGAGAAGGCGTTGGTTCGGCTGAAAGAACGGACTGGCTGGCTGGATCGCTGCCGGCAAGCTCTGGCCATTGAGGAACCGCGGGCGCTGTTGTGGCAGAAGCTGTCGAACCTGCAGCGTTTGGCGGGCAAAGGCTGACAGGACAACGCGATCAGGCTTGACCAGGTAGTTGCAGCGGTGCTCCTGGGTGAGGCGACGGGACCACACATCCGCCCCGAGATCGCGCAACGGCTCAGGCTTGCCGAGGCCGGTACTGCTGGTGGATCTGCTGCTGGTGCGCCGCTTGCAGCCTCTGCACGCCAATGTGGCCAAACGGCACGTGAAATCAGCCAAGGTGTATGTGTGCGAAAGCGGGCTGCTGCATCGCCTACTGGGACTGGATGATCGGGATGCGGTGTATGGCCATCGCGTGGTTGGCGGCAGCTGGGAGGGTTTTGTGGTGGATCTTCCCGGCGGGCAACGCTGGGGGATTGAGGTGAAGCGGGCGTTGGCGGCGAAGCTGGGCAAGGGCAGTGCAGCATTCGCGGCCTCCGTGATGCCGACGTTGCCTGCTTCGTGGGGGAAGGGAGCCGTTGACCGACGAGATCAGCGAGGCCTCTGAACTCGGGATCCGGTCCACCTCAGCGATAGGCCGAGTCGTGATCAGGGTGCAGCGACAGCAACCGCAGCCACGGGCCATCGCGCCAGCCCACGGCACGGCAGCTGCGGCTGATGCGCAGGGAGTAGAGCCTCTCCCCCGCAGGCCCCTGGCGGCTTTGGATCAGTTCCCAGCGCAAACCCTTGCTGCGCTGGAGCTGCTCCCAGTTCATGGCCTGCAGAAGCCGCAAGGTCTTGAGAACAGACCAGGCCTCCTGTTTCTCCAACGCCAGCAAATTGGCCTGAAACTCGGGATTGTTGAGGTCGAGCTGGATCACTGCAGCCCAAGATGGCGCTCCAGGGCATCGAGGTCGGCATCCTCAGGAAGCGCTGCCATGGAGGCCATGGCGCGATCGAGCCTCGCTGCTGCTTCAGGTTGATGGAGCCAGAGCTCGTCGTCGGGGATGGTCTGGGCGGTCTTGATCACCCAGACCCCGGGCTCGGGACGATCGACCAGCACGGTGCGACCAGCGAACTCCTTGCCCAGGGAGAGCTGGCCACTGGACCCGATCTGCTTGACGAGAGGACCCCGCGGTTTCATGCAAGAGCTTTTTTCATGCCTTCATGCTACTGATGCGTGTCAAGTGGGAGCGAATCACAGGGTGATCCGCCCAAACGCCATGTCAGCCGAGCTGCCAGCGCAGAAAGCGGCCAAAGGTACCTCGCAGATCTCGGCTGGCAGGCGGATGGCGGAGAGTCCAGCTTCAACGCCTGGTCGATCGCTTTGGCGAGGCAGGCCTGACCTGCGGCGGTGTAAGGGTGGATGCCGTCGCTGGAGAGGCGCTCGATCGGGCCGCAGGAGCGGAACACGGGGCCGGCCTGCAGGCTTCCTCGCGATCCGCGAACTGCACGGCCGCCACACGGGCACCACTGGCGCGGGCCAGCTGCAGGAAGGCGCGCACCTCCGCCAGCGCCTGCTGCACCCGGGGATCGGCAGGGCTGGTGGGCTCAGCCAGGGTCGCTGGAATGGCGACTGAGACCGAGCCGTGGCAGCAGATCGCGCTCCACACCTTCGACCAGGGCAGACATCGGCGGTGTGAGGAGGTGGTTGAGCCGACCTCTGCTGGAGCCAATGAGGAGTAGCCGGCACCAGCACCCAGGTCTGGCTGATGCCTCGGCGCATGTTCTGGTGGGCGTTTCGCTGCAAAAGCCGTCCAACGCCGGTTCGCCGCAGGCAAAGGCTGAGCGGTTGTGGCGTTTGGGATCGAGCAGCTGCTCGTCAAACACGCTGGACGCGGGCTACGACCTGGTTCAAGGCCTGTGACAGCGCCTCGTTGGGGCGGAACGGCTCAGCCAGGGCAGCGTGGAACGTTTCGTAGTCGCGCCGGGAGAGGGTCACGGCCCGCTCCAGCTGGATGGCAGCAGCAGCACGCTGCTTGGCGGCAGAGCGAACGAATGCCGCAACCGAGATGCCTTCGATTGCGGCCGCTTGCTGAAGAAGCTGCTTGTCGCTGCTGGAAAGCTTGAGATTGAGGCGATCGGTGCTGGCGATGACACCCTGCACTGTTGACACAATGATACGGGAAAAAGCAGTACCGGCCCCGAAAACCTTGATACGAGAGCGTTGACCACCAGGTCGGCCTGGGCCTGTCGTTCAGCCGACCCCTCAATAGTGATAACGCCCCTGCAGAAACTCCACCCGATCAGCTTTGACCAAATAGACGCAGCGGTGCTCCTGGGTGATGCGACGGGACCACACATCCGCCCCGAGATAGCGCAACGGCTCAGGCTTGCCGATGCCGGTGAAGGGATCGCGCAGGATCGCTCGCATCAGATCCAGTAAGCGCTTAGCCGTGCGGCGATCGTGCTGCACCCAGTGCTGCAGGTCTTCCAGAAACTCAGGCTGGCAGACAGCGACCCGATCAGCGGCCATGGCCCGGCAGAGGGGGCTCGGCGTTGAGGGTGGCCTCCAGGTCGGACAGGTCGGTGGGGGGCAACGGGGACACCTGGGCGCGGTTGAGGGCCGCGAGCAGACGGGCCGCATTGCGGGGCGAGCGCAGCAGGTGGGCGGTTTCGAGCAGGCTCTCGAGCTCATCCGCCGCGATCAGGGCCACATCACCCCCATGGCGACGGCGCACCATCACCACCTCACGATCGGCAACGGCGCGATCCATCAGAGCCTTCAGGGACTGACGGGCCTGGCTGTAGGTCGCCTCCATGGGCTCCTCTGGCTTTGTACCGTATAACTGTACAAGCCAAGCGAAGGCGCTCTGTCGGCCGGTGCTGACCACGTCAACAGCCCCTGAACGTACGGACAGCGCACGGCGCATTGGAGCGTGTGAAGCCGCGCCCCAACCCATCACCCAGGCTGATCTCGCCTTGGCGGCTGGGGCTGGTCTTGCGGGTGATCGAGGCCCTGGGCGGATCCCTGGATCTGGGTGATCTCGGCATGTCGATCCGCCAGGACGAAGGAAATGATGACAGGTGACATCCCCCCGGCGCTGGATGTGTGGCTGCTCGACCAGCGTGCGGGAACTTTGTGGCTTGAGGAGGGTCGGCTGCGCTTTCAGTACAGCGCGCTGTGGTTGGAGCAACCGCAGGCAATCCCCCTCTCGCAGAGCCTGCCCCTGCAGGCCGAGCCGTTTGAAGATCAGGCTTGCCGCCCCTTTTTCTCTGGATTGCTGCCAGAGGGTGTACTCAGGCAGCGAATTGCCCAGCAGTGCCAGATCTCCCGATCAAATGATTTCGGCCTGCTGGCGGCGATCGGGGGTGACTGTGCCGGAGCGGTGAGCCTGGCGGCTGGCGATCAACTTGATTGACCAGCGCTGTGCACTCACGCTGAAGGTGCTCAGCACAGCTAGGAGGCTGTTGCACGAATAATCAGCGCGCCACTGCCGTGACAGCCCTGCCGTGGCTCAGATCTGCTGCGATTCCAGCGTCGGCGCTCTGAGTCCAGCGCCTTGACCTGTTGGCAGCCCCCGGTGGCTCCCGCCGGG